>WRKL01000001.1 GCA_009778115.1 Oscillospiraceae bacterium
GCATCAGCATGGACGATCTGCCTTTCATCGTGCTGATAGGTGTAGGAATGATGGCTCTTGCCGGATTCGCGGTATTCAAGCTCCGCGGCAAAGCTAAAGAAAACGCTTAAAAATAATGGTTGAATGAAATAATATTAATAAATAAAAGGAAAGCATAAAACGCAAATAAATAGCAAATAAGCGAAAGGAGTTCACAGGGCATGAAGGCGGAAGAAGCTGGCAGAAAGACCATTCAGGTTATGAATAGCACCGTGAATATAACGGTACTGACGATAATAATGCTGCTGATAGCCTTTGCCGGATATGCCCTGTGGGACTCAGAACAAATTAACAGCGCGGCAGACAAATTTCATTACGAGATATACAAACCAACCGTAGAAAACGAGGGGAAATCCTTTCAGGAATTACAGGCTCTCAACCCGGATG
Organism: Oscillospiraceae bacterium; assembly: GCA_009778115.1. GTDB lineage: Bacteria > Bacillota > Clostridia > Oscillospirales > Ruminococcaceae > WRME01. The sequence continues at coordinate 427 of WRKL01000001.1, forward strand.
TTGCCGCATGGCTTCATGTGTACGGAACAAATATAGACTACCCTATAACACAGGGGCGGGATAATATTAAGTATGTGAACACCAACGCGGAGGGTTTGTATTCTTTATCCGGAGCAATATTTTTAGACTACCACAACAGCAAAGATTTCAGCGATTTCAACAGCATCCTATACGGGCACCACATGGATAAAAAAACAATGTTCGGAGAAATCGGGGATTTTGCAAAAAAATCAATGTTTGACTCTCATGGATACGCAAGGCTTTATTTCAACAAAGAGGATCACGGTATCGAGTTTTTCGCCTTTATACACACCAGTGCATATGACGATGCGGTATTTACACCTAATGTTCAGGGAAACAGGAAGCAGGAATATTTAGACGACCTGCTTGCAAACGCTATATACAAAAAAGACATCGGAGTTACGACAGAGGATCGCATCATATTACTTACCACCTGCTCATCAAGCTCGACAAACGGACGGGATGTTCTCGTCGGAAGAATCTCTGATAAAACATATATAAATCCGTTTTTAGATTCAATAACAAAGGATGAAACAAAACAATCGGACAATCAAAACGGTCTGGTTAAACAAATCCGATTGATAAATCTTATATTGATATTTCTTTTGATCGTACTCGTTCTTGTCATTTATTATAGACGAAAAAACAGAAAAGGAGCTGAAAGTTATGACCAGAACATATAACATGAGGCGTAAGCTTGTATACAGCATAATCGCGGCATTGGTTATAACACTGTTTACTACAGCACTGATACCCGTGACCGCCAGTGCGGCCGAAAATCCGTTGATGTTTACGGTGAACCAAACCGCTCCGGAGGGTATCGCTTTCCGCTACAGGCTGAAACCTTTTTCTCCGGAAAGTCCAATGCCCCAGGGAAGCGCGGCGGGAGGATATATCATTACGCTCACCGGAAACAACAGCGTTCAAATCGGTCCGCTGAACTTTCAACGGCAAGGTTTATACCGATATGAGATCTCCCGGGTAACCGAGCCCGAAAAGCCGGGATATATTTATGACAAACGGGTGTACACCATAGAAGTCCGTGTAGACGAGAAACTCAATGCGACACTTATCCTTATTAATTCGGACGGAACCAAAGCGGACAGCGTTTTGTTTAAAAACGGGTACCGCGCACAATCAAGCGATCCCGCATTGATGGTCGATCCTCCGGTCAAAAAAACGGTATCCGGCAACCCGGGTACAGCCGGCACTTTCATTTTTAAGCTGACGGCACAAAAAGCGCAGCAGCCAATGCCGGCAGGCAGCGTGAACGGTGTGAAAACACTTACCATTAAGGGTGCGGGGCAGGGAGAGTTCGGAACATGGAGCTACGAAACCCCCGGGGTGTATATTTACACGGTGTCTGAAGTAAACAACGGAATAAGGGGCTATACCTACGACACGGCAGTATACCTGATCACGGATACCGTAAAGGATAAAAACGGACAGCTGACAGTGTCCAGAACCGTAACGAACGGTAAAAGCAAATCGACCGCATTTATGGAATTTATCAACATATATACTGATAAGGGTAAACCGGATAAGCCGGATAAGCCGGATAAACCAGGTAAGCCGGGTAGACCGAGCGAAGGCAAACCGGGTAAACCGGGACCCGTCACCGGAGATGATATCAAAACGGCTCTTTATTATATGTTGATAGCGTTAGGGGGAGCGGCGGCGGCCGGAGCAATAATTTATCTGATTGCAGGAAAGAAACGCAAGAAGGATGATCGACATGAAAATCCGTAAAATGTTCGCTATTTTGATATTGCTGACGGCAATAGGCGTGATGGGTTACGCGGGTACCCGGTTGTATAAAGCGGATCAGGTTTACCGGAAAGGAAACGCGGTGTATGAGGATTTAACCGATAGGATCAGGGAAAAAGCAGAGCATCCGCAGGAAACCGCAGCTGCTTTGCCCGAAAAGCAGAAACCAAAAACCTATATTCCCGCATTTAATACGGATTTTAAGGCACTCAAAAAGGTTAATGAGGATTCTGCGGCATGGCTTTACAGCCCGGGTACAATGATTAATTATCCCGTCATGAAAGCTAACGACTACAACTACTACCTGAAGCATCTTCCGGACGGAACATGGAACGCAAACGGTTCTCTGTTTATCGACTACAACAACGCTCCGGATTTCAGCGAACCCTTGACGGTCATTTACGGACATCACATGAAATCCGAAGCCATGTTCGGAAGCCTGAAAGGTTACAAGGCGCAAAGTTATTATAAAAAACACCCTTTCATGTACTTGTATACGCAAAAGAGGAATTACCGGATAGACCTTATGTATGGTGCCGTAATCGCTGCGGGTCAATGGAGCAGACAGGGGTTTATGTATTCCGGGAATGTTGAATCCCTTGTAGCTTATGCGGCGGAAAACACAACTTTCAAGAGCGATGTAAGTTATAAAATAGGTGACCGGCTCGTAGCATTATCCACTTGTTCCTATGAATATAACGAGGCGCGTTATGTCGTAATCGGGGTTCTTAGAAACGAATATTAAACCCAATAAAGAAATGACCGCAAAAGCTCAAAAAAGCACCAACTTGATATATGTACCACTTATAATAGGCCTTCACGGAATCATATTCTGTGGATTGCCAGAAATATTTTATCCTGCAAGGCGAAGTAGGAAAGCGGGCTGATGCCCGGTGACGACAACACAGCAGATGAAAAAATATATCGGCAGGACATTAGAAAGAGTTTCAATTTCCGTGAAGGTTTATTATACCCTTTTACAAAAACCGGGCGAATGTCCGTGGAGACCTTGCCTGTTCGGTTTTATTGATAAATTCGGCATAAGCCGGTGTATTTTCGTTTAGAATTTTTTTATATTTATTCCCAATTTCCAAGCCAATGTTTTATTTTAAAATACGGTTGCATTTGTTTTTATAAAATGTTATTATTATATAGATAAAATAAAGCGTAAGCGGTTTGTTTAGGCTCTTTGCCCGAAAACATTCCCGTCCGGGATCTTTAATAGACCTCCTCGGAAATTAAAACGTGATGTATGAACACAGATGATTTCTCGTCAAACAAGGCAATTTTGACGAGAATATCCTGGATATTTGAGGATAAATTAACACCGTGTGACGGAAAATCTTCCGTTCATACGTTGCGAAGTGGTTTTCGAGGAGGTCTAATATATTAAGGAAGTGTACATATTGGATATCGAACAGATTCGCCATGAACTGGATTGTATCGACAATGAATTACTCCGGTTGTTTGAACAGCGTATGGCTCTTGCCGAAAAAGTTGGGCAGTACAAAAAAGAATATTCGCTTCCCGTTATTGACAAAGAACGCGAGGCGCAAGTACTGAAGAGGATGAGTGCAAGTGTTAATCCGAAGCTTGCGGAATACATAAAACCTCTGTTCATATCTCTGTTTGAGGTCAGTAAAGCTTATCAAAACAAAATTATTTCTACATAGCTTGCAAGAAAGGAGCCGGATATGTTTATATCAGAATGGTGGGAAGGTTTAAGCGCTATACAACAAATATTTGCCGGTTTGGCAATACCGTCCACAGTAATACTGCTGGTTCAAACAATAATGATGTTGTTCGGTTTAGGGTTCGGACAGGAAGCTGATATTACAGATACATCAGCTTTTTCTGACGGTGATTTCGAACCCGCCACAGGTGCCGGCATAGAGTTTGACGGCGAAACAGCGGATTTTGGAGCCGCAGAAACGGCACAACCGCATCCGGATTCATATTATGACGACGGTGTGACGGGGATGCGTTTGTTTACGGTGCGCGGAATAGTAGCTTTTTTGTCGGTGGGCGGCTGGATAGGAATCGCATTGATCGATTTGGGTATGTCACCGGTTCCGGCCGGTGTGCTTGCTTTTGCCGCGGGAGTTCTTTCGCTCTTATTTGTAGCGGCAATATTCAAATGGTCGTCCAAACTGCAGGAAAGCGGAAATATGAACATAAACCGTGCGGTGGGACATACGGCACAGGTATACATCACAATTCCGCCTGAAATGCAGGGGCGCGGCAAGGTTATGGTAAAGTTTGACGGACGTCTTACCGAATTGGATGCGGTCACCACCGAAAACCGGTCTTTTAAACCGCAGCAAACCGTAAAAATTGCGGAAGTTTTAAGCGAGGGTCTGATCCGTATAGAAGCCGTCAGCATAAATTCTAAAGACAAATCAGCGGTTCATTAATCTGTGATCACATAAGAATATAAAAAGATTTTTCTAAATAATTATAAAGGAGATTATTAATTATGTTTTTTTTGAACCTGAACACGGCAACCGAAATTAGGGGCGGCACTATGATAATAGCTATGGTAGTAGCAGCGTTGGTGGTTTTGACCATGATTATGTTTATCGTAAGTCGTTATCGTAAGTGTCCGTCGGATAAAATTATGGTTATTTACGGACGGGTCGGCACAAACAAAGACGGCTCTACCCGGTCGGCAAAGTGCATTCATGGCGGAGCCGCTTTCATTATGCCGGTTTTTCAGGCATATGCGTACCTTGATCTTACTCCTATTTCGATAAATGTGGATTTATCTAACGCGCTGTGCCGCCAAAATATCCGTGTCAGTGTTCCGTCCAGATTTACGGTTGGTATCAGTATAGAAAACGGGATCATGCAAAATGCCGCCGAGCGTTTGCTGGGACTTAGACTAAGCGAAGTTCAGGAACTCGCCAAGGACATAATTTTCGGGCAGCTTCGTCTTATCATAGCCACTATGGACATAGAAGAAATTAACACCGACCGCGACAAATTTCTCGAAGCTGTTTCATACAATGTGGAAACCGAATTGAAAAAGATCGGTCTTCGCCTTATCAACGTTAATGTTACCGACATTACGGATGAGTCAGGATATATCGAAGCTCTGGGTAAGGAAGCCGCCGCTAAAGCTATCAACGATGCTAAAATGAGTGTCGCTGAAAAGAATCGCGACGGTTCGATCGGTGAAGCTTTGGCACTCAAGGATCAACGTATTTCGGTTGCCCAATCCAACGCCACCGCTATTGAGGGTGAAAACACATCCAAAGCCGCCGTAGCTCAATCTGACGCTATCCGCCGCGAAAAAGAAGCGGAAGCTTTACGCCGCGCTACAGTAGCTGAAAAAATCGCCGAAGCCAAAGCACTCGAAGAAGCCTACGCCGCCCAAAAAACGGCGGAAGAAGTCCGCGCTGATCGTGAACTCGCAACACAGCAGGCTGATGTTATCATCAAAGCAAAGGTCGAAAAAGAACGCAGAGAAATCGAAGCCGAAGCTGAAGCCGAGCAAACACGCCGCCGCGCAAAAGGTGAAGCGGATGCTATTTTTGCCACCATGGAAGCGCAGGCACGGGGAACGCAGGAGATTTTGCAGCGTCAAGCGGAGGGGTTCAAAAAAATAGTCGGAGCAGCCGGCGGAAATTCCGCGGATGCAGTCCAGCTTATGGTTGTGGATAAAATCGAGGATCTTGTAAAAACTCAGGTCGAAGCTGTCAAGAATTTGCAAATCGACAAAATTACGGTGTGGGATTCCATGAGCGGTGAAAACGGATCGCCCACTACCGCAAACTTCCTGTCGGGTATAATGAAAGCAGTGCCGCCGCTCAATGAAACCATGAAAATGGCCGGAATCAAAATACCCGAATTTTTGGGCAAAGAAATTCCCGCAGGAAAAGAAATTCCCGCAGGAAAAAAAATTCCTGCGGAAGAAGTTAAAGATTAAAATCTAGCCGGATTATCAAAAACTTTCTTACGAAAACAATTTTCGAAAACGCCGCGCAAAGGCAGCGCGGCGTTTTTTTGTTTCTTCTTCGTCCTTTTTATACTTCCCGTTTTGCAAAAATATTATATCCCCTTCTGCGGCTTTTCCGTCTATACTGTCCAGGGATATTTCCAGCATATCTTCTTTGTCGTCAATACAAACCGCAAAACCGTTTTCTATCCGGTCTATCGAAAAATAATTCATCCCTTTTTAATACACCTGCACCGATTAGGTTCTTTCTTTAATTGATTTTTAGCGTTCTTTGTTTTTCTAAGCAGCTTTTTTATCCGCATCCCCGGTTAAAACTGATACGGCATCCTTTTCTCTTTCGGACTTTGCTGTATTATTGCCGCTTCGGGCTTCACGTTCCAAATTGACCGCAAGGCTGTCATCTTCACCGCCATCGGTTGCGAACACCACAGTTCCGTTGATGTCCGTGCGGTAATACTGTACTTGCATACTGTCTAAAATTTCCAACACTTCTTTATGGGGATGTTTGTAGGAATTTCCGCTGCCGCAGGATATGACATAAGCTTTTGCCTGTGTTCTTTTTAAAAATTCTTCCGAATTGGAGGTACGGCTTCCGTGGTGGTTCAGCTTCACTACATGAGCGAAAATATCCGTGCCCTCATCCAGCAATCTTTTCTCGGTTTTATCTTCTATATCGCCCGCCATAAGAAACGACGCCGTTTTATATGTAAACTTCACAATGGCCGATGTGTTGTTTATATCATTAGAATCCGCGAATTGGTCTACGACTGTCAGCTTTCCGTCCCCGAAATCGCGGGTTAATCCTTTTTCAGCGAGTGTTACAATCAAATTTTCGTTTTCTTTTTTGTTTTCGATAACATCCATAAAATTTCCAAAGGTTTTATTGTCAGGCATGATACTGTCTTTAACATTAGGCAGCAGTATTTCCGTGACGGGAAAAGATTCCAGAATAGTTATAAGTCCGCCGTAATGATCGGTATGGTAATGGGTCACAACTACCAGATCCAAACTTTTCACTCCGTGTTTTTGCAAATATTCGGCGACATCACCGCCGCGGTTCCGTTCGCCGCCGTCAACCAGTATGTTACGGTCTTTTGCGATCAGTAATGTGCTGTCGCCCTGCCCTACATCAATAAAATGCGCTGTAACTTCTGTGTCATACCCCGAAAACGGGTTGAAAATATTATTTTCCCGTGATGCGAAGATATACAGAGCAAACCCCAGGAGCAGCACTAACGCTATGCCTGAATATCCGATTTTATTTCGGTTTCTTATATATTTTCGCGGCGTATACTTCACTTCGGTTTTCCTCCTGACTTTTTTTGTTGAAAATTTCTTTTTAATACCCCGGGCTATTAAAAAACAAACCCCAGGCTGTTTGACTATAGACCATCTTTATATAAAATGCAATAATTAACCAAAATCATTTACATAATATTAACAAAATTCGCAAGCGTTGTAACAGACCTCCCCGGGAATTAAACATGACATATAAACACAGATGATTTTTCGGAGTTTTTAAAAACATTTCGCAAAAACAGACACGATGTTTCAATTTATTCTGTCTGAAAGAGTATGTTGTTATCATAATCTTTTGTAAGCAACGGAATTATAGCGAAAAAGGCAAAAAATTTCTGCTGGTAAATTATGGTCGGAGATGTTATTATAATAATCACCGGACGAGCTATACTAAATTTACGGAATGGAGATTGGCGAATGAAAACTTTGTTCAAAAAAGTCGTCAACAAAGTTATAGAGATCAGTGTCAATAATATATTCCCCAACCCTGCCCAGCCGCGGGAGGATTTCGACCATAATGAACTTATGAGCCTTGCCGCATCCATAAAAGAAAACGGGCTCCTTCAACCCCTGACCGTAAGGGAACAAGACAAAAACGGAATGTATGAATTAATATCCGGAGAACGCCGTTTGAGAGCCGCAAAACTTGCGGATTTTAATTCTATACCCTGTATTGTTATGGATAAAAGCGGGCGGGATTCAGCTGTATTGGCGCTGACCGAAAACATCCAGCGGCAGGATTTGAATTTTTTTGAAGAAGCCGCCGCACTCGAAAGATTGATCGTGGAGTGGAATATTACACAGGAAGAAGCCGCCGCAAGGCTGGGAAAAGCTCAATCCACCATTGCCAATAAACTTAGGTTATTAAAACTTACCTCGAATCAACGCAAAAAGATCGTTACGAACAATCTGACCGAGCGCCATGCCCGGTCATTGATAAAAATTCACGATGAGCAGCTCCGTGATAAAGTTATATATTATATCGTGAACAAAAAGCTTAATGTTGCGCAAACCGAAGAATATATATCCGGTTTATTATCCGAAAAAGTCAGCCGAAATCATCACGCAATACATATTATCAAGGATGTACGTCTTTTTATCAATACCATCAATAAAGCTATCGATATTATGCAAAAAGCCGGAGTTAACGCTAAAGCCGAAAAAATATCCACCGAAAATTTTATCGAATATATTGTGAAAATCCCCCTGACTCCCCAATCCTGAACCTTAAAGCCTGTTTAATTCGTTTGCATAGTATTTCAAGGCATTTCGCCTAGAAATAAATACCATTCCCCAAACCGAAAAGAAGAACTCCCGGCACCGGTATTCCGCGTGGCGGGGGTTTTTCTTTCCGGTTGTAATGTTCTTTGCATCAACACAGGTATTTTACAGCGAGCGAACGAGCTGCTTTTTTCAACGCTCCCGCTCTCTTTAAAGCTTGTTGTAAGCGGAATGATCCAGCGGTCCCACAAACCGGTTGAGTGCGAATGAATTACGGATCGCTTCGGTCACGAAACGTTTTGCCCGCAAAAAGGCATTTAATATTTCAGAACCCTTGGCGAGTTCCGCAGCGGCCGCAGCAGAAAAGGTACAACCTGCCCCATGAGTATATTTCGTGTCGATTCTTTCCGCTTCTAATATCTCGAATTTTTTTCCGTCGTAAAACACATCAACGGCATTTTCATTCTCTGCAAATTTACCGCCTTTTATAACAACGCACCCTGCGCCTGTTTCTTTTATAATTTGCGCCGCCTGTTTCATATCGTCTATATTTTTAATATCTTTTATGCCGCTGAGCTGGGATGCTTCAAAAATATTAGGCGTTACCGCCGCCGCAAGCGGAACAAGTGTCCGTTTATAACATTCCGCTCCCTCGGGACTGACAGGCTCTCCCGCTCCTTTGCACACCATAACAGGATCTACTACTACGTTTTTAATTTTATGTTTCTTCAGCGTATGCGCCACGAACTCTATGATTTCCGGTGTCGGCAGCATCCCTGTTTTCATTGCGTCAACGCCAATTCCTGCAATAACCGTTTCCGCCTGACATTTAATTATATCCAAATCGACCGGAAAAACCTGATGATTCCAATTGTTATGCGGATCCATCGCAACTATAACCGTCAGCGATGACATACCGTACACACCAAATTCCTGAAATGTTTTCAAATCTGCTTGTATTCCCGCTCCTCCGCTCGAATCAGATCCCGCGATAGTTAGTGCTTTTTTCATTGTGAACTCCTTTTTTATTTTTTATTTTTTAGGCGTTTGCGAAATTCCACAACCCGGAACTACGGCACTTTGCGTTCTACTTGATAATTTTTACATCCGGCTCCCATTTCGATGTTTCTACCCTCAGCTCCGGAAATTCTCCGGACAAACGATCTCTCATATCTTCACATATCACATTTTCGGTATAAAAATGCCCGGCACAAATAAGATTTATTCCTTCGCGATGCGCTTCAAGCATAATGTGATACGGCACTTCCCCGGTCAAAAAAGTATCTGCGCCCTCGTCTGCGACTTTTCTGAAAAATTCTCCGCCGCCGCCGCAAATTATCGCTATCTTTTTACATTCGTTTCTTTCTTTTAAATATTCAACCGACCTTGACGATAATTTATCCTTTATGCTTGCGACCAGCTCCTTTATGCCCAGCGGAATATCAGGCACATACAATCGCCCGCACCCGTCGGCAAAATTTATGACGGGTGCAAATCCCAGCTTATCACACAGCGTATCATTCACACCGCCGGAAGCTATGTCAAGATTGGTGTGAGCGGAAATAACCGTAAGCCCCGCTCTCGCCGCTTTATACACACTCGAATTCGAAAACACCCTTGTCATCGGCTTGTATATGGGCGGATGATGGGTTATAACCAGCTTTGCTCCGATTTTTTCCGCTTTGTTTATTGTTTCATCCGTTAAATCAAGCACAATTAAAACGGCTCCGGTTTGTTCATTTAAACTTCCCGCTATAAGCCCGACATTATCGTTTCCGTAAATAACCGAAAACGGAGCTATTTTATCTATAAAATTATATATATCTTTTATTATCATACCCAACCTAACTCCTTAACTTTTTATAAGCAGGCAGTTCTTTCAAACCACGCAGAATATCCCGATAATATTCGGATTTTTCGTTTTTGCTTTGTGCGATTATGCTAAGCTTTTCATAGTAGCTTTGTGCGTATTGCTGCGCCGCAGAATCTGTTTTATATGCTATCAATCCTCCGTGACACAACATTTGCAATTGCCGCTCTGAAATCAATGATTCAGGTTTTCCCACAGTGGTTTGAGCTAGAATTATTATATAAGATTTCCTGCCCTCGGTCACCGCAAATTCGTCAACTATTTCGAATCCTCCGGAAAAATTGCCGTATGAGCCTGAAGCAAACTTTTTTGTCAAAAGATACCGGCGCAGTTCGGCGGTACGGGTCATGGGCTGTAAAATCAAGCGAATTCCGGGTTTGGATAAAACTTCGGATTTTTCTGCGGCTTTTTCCAGTATACCGCTTATAAGTTCTCCGCCCATTCCCGCAATAACAACATCGTCGGTTTCGTTTATGCCGTCCAGCCCGTCGGTAAGCATTAATTTTACCGATTCGTTTGTACTGTGCTTATTTTTATGCGGCATTGCATATACACGCTTTAACGTGCGGCGTGCGGATTCAAGCGGACCTGCGTTTATGTCGGTTGCCGTCACATTACCGGTAATGTTTTCCTGCAGCAAATACGCCGCGAGATACCCATGGTCACAACCCACATCCACAACAGCCGCTTGCGGACGTATAAGTTCGGCTATCTTTTTTAATCTTGGCGAAAGTAAAATATTCATATTTTATTTTCCGCCGGCGGTTTCCATCAAAGCATCCTCCAAATATTATTGATGTACTCTCTGATTGAACGGTCAGCGGAAAAAACTCCGGATTTCGCTATATTCATAAGCGACATACTATTGAACTTCTGAGCGTTGCTGTAAACCTCGCTCACCTTCGCTTGCGCTGTACGGTAACTGTTGAAATCCGCCAGCACCATATATGGATCAGACCAGCGCAGGGATGAAGCTATTTCGTCAAAACTGCTTCCGTTAATGCCTGATGTCATACAATCTATAGCGTTTCTTATTATGGTGTTCTGCTCATAATACATCATCGGCTTATAATCCTGATTTTGGATCTTTTGCACTTCGTCCGCCGTTAACCCGAACGTAAAGATATTTTCGCTGCCTACCGCCTCGCCTATCTCAACATTAGCACCGTCCAGCGTTCCCAGCGTCACCGCGCCGCACAGCATAAGCTTCATGTTGCCCGTTCCGGATGCTTCGGTCCCCGCTAATGATATTTGTTCGCTTATTTCGCCGGCGGGTATAAGTATTTCGGACAGTGTCACGTTATAATCTTCCATGAATATTACACGGAGTTTGTCTTTGATTGACGGATTTTTTTCCAATTCTTCGGAAAGGGAACACAATAGCTTTATTATTTGTTTCGCCAAATAATACCCCGGGGCGGCTTTGGCGGCAAAAATGTAGGTTTTGGGTACAAAGGGTATATCCGGATTTTCCAGCAGCGCCAGATATTCGGATATGATATTTAATGCGTTGAGATGCTGACGCTTATATTCATGCAGCCGTTTAATTTGAACATCGAAGATTGAATCCGGATTAAGTGTTCTTCCCGAAACTTTCTTGACATATTCGGCAAATCTTATCTTATTCAACTTTTTAACTTCCGCCAGTTTTAATAATACCTGTTCATCGTCCTTGTATTTCGCGAACTTTGCAAGCTGGGATGCATCCTTGATAAACTCGTCGCCAATCGTTTCCTTTAACAACTCGGTGAGTGCGGAGTTGGATTGACACAACCAGCGGCGGTATGCGATCCCGTTAGTCACATTCTTGAATTTGTGCGGATATTCTTCATAAAATTCGCGGAATACATCTTGCTTTATTATTTCGCTGTGCAGCCTGGACACACCGTTGATCGAATGCGCAGCAAACGCACAAAGATTAGCCATCCTTACAGTATGTCCGTGTATTATCTCCATTTTTTGGATCTTTTCGTTTCTTTCGTGTTCGGCGGAACTAAATCCTTTCTTTTGCAATTGAGTTTTCAAGGTTTTGTCAATTTCTGTTATCAGCTGGTATATACGCGGCAGAAGCTCTTTCAACATATTCGAATCCCACGCCTCGAGCGCTTCCCGCATAACCGTATGATTGGTATACGCAAAGGTTCCGCTCACCAACATCCAGGCTTTCTCCCAGCTGTAACCGCACTCGTCAAGCAATACCCGTAACAATTCCGCTATCGCAAGCGTGGGGTGCGTGTCATTTATATGTATAGCGTTTTTCACATCAAAGTTATCCATCGTATCATATTGGCTCAAATGGCGCTGCACAATATCACCGACCGCCGCCGCGCTGAGGAAATATTGTTGTTTCAAACGCAAAATTTTACCCTGAAGATGATTGTCGTTTGGATACAAAACCTTGGATATTGCCTCCCCGCTGGTTATTTGTCCGACTGCCTGGGTGTAATCACCCCGATTAAAACTTTCCATATCAAAAGCCAGGCTTTCCGCTTTAAACAATCGCAGGGTCGAAACCGAATTTGAATTATACCCTGTAACAAACATATCATAAGGAACCGCTTTTACCGTTGAATAATTCTTATAATCCACATAATGATAATCGTTGTCCCAATATTCTTCTATTTCTCCGCCGAACCGCACGTTGATAGTGAATTCCGGACGGGGTACAAGCCATACATCGCCGCCCGAAAGCCATTCGTCGGGGAGTTCTGTTTGCCATCCGTCTACGATCTTTTGCTTAAATATTCCGTATTCGTAAAGAATAGAATATCCGAACGTCCATTGTTCCGCCGTTGCCAGCGCATCCATATAACAGGAAGCAAGCCGTCCAAGACCACCGTTACCCAGTCCCGCATCCGGTTCATAATCATATATTTCTTCGAGCTTTACATCCTCGCTTTTAAGCACCGCTTCAAAATCTTCGATCAAGCCGAGATTATACAAATCCGTCTTTAACGAACGTCCCATCAGGAATTCCATCGACAAATAGTTTACACTCTTTTTACCTTTGGAAATTTGAGCTACCCTATTCTTCGAACTTTTGTCCATCAAAATTTCGGTTACCACACTCGCAACCGCATTGTAAAATTGCCTATTCGAAGCTGAATCGAACCCTACACCCGCTCGATGCTTCAAATAATCGCCTATCTTTTGTTTTATCCGTGAACGTGAATAATGCTTTTCCATAGAATTATCCCCTTTTGCATATAGCATATGACGGAACCTGAATTTATCCGTTTCTTTCCGGAAGAAGAAAAAAGTTTTTGAATAAAATTATTGTTTCATGAGCATATCAAAAATAACACCGTAACAATTCCGTACCCCTAAAATTAAGATCCCAAAAATCTATTAGACCGACTTGGCGGACTTGGCGGATTTTGAAAAATTGTTCCACGCACGAATTTGTTTTTTGGTAACCGGTGGATTTTAGAGATTGCCTATATTTATATAGTATAAACTTTTTTTCTAAAGTTGCAACTGTTTTTTTCTGCCCCACGTTCACCCGCGGGCATTTTTTCATACCCTACAGACAAAAAAATCCTTTTTTTATTTTTCATGCTGCAATTATATCATACCCAAATACTATTTATCTGCTTTTAATTTTTTCTTATTCGAGAACGGATTTTATAGCTTTTGCTAATTGATCAGGGCAGGACGTACCCCTCTTCCCGCAAACAATACCCTCCAGCTTTCGTGTCGCTTCGTTTGCTTGCATTCCTTCTACCAAACTGGAAATACCGCGCGTATTTCCGCTGCAGCCTCCGGCAATATTTACCTTGCTTACAATCGGCGTATTACCCGAACCGCCGGTCAGCTCAAAGGTAATTTCGGATGCGCAAACACCCTTGGGTTTAAAAATATATGACGGCATAATAAACCTCCTTGTTTGATATATATTTTCTTTATAATTTCTTATTTGCATTTTTAATGAGGTGTTCAAAAAGTAATTTGTTTGCCCATATCTTCCTTTTGCAAACGAATCCCTTTCGCCGGAAGAGTTTTGGTGCGATAACGGTGGGGACTTTTAAATTGACCTTCGTTATATTTTTCGGCTGCAACCGCCAGTTGTGTTTTTCCCGTAGACATAACAGCGACCCCCTGGGTTGAACGGGTCGTTTTGGCATTGAGTACCGCGCCGGAAAAGAGCAGTTTCCTTCCGTTCGAGGCAGTGATAACAAATTCTGTATCCGAGCAGCAGAAAGCGGCGATAAGCGGTGATTTTATATTATACGCACCGGACAGCTTCTTGCGGCGGGTAACAGTTTTATACGATGATACGGGGATCTTAGCGACTTTTCCGTTTTGGAAAAAGAAGAATATATGTTCACGGTATTCTGTTGTAAGTGCAGTAAAAATTAACTTTTCGTCGTCCTCAAACCCTAATTTTGCCGGAACATATTCGCCCAGCACACTGGCCTTCGTATCCTCAAATTCATGCGCAAAAGCTTTGTAGCACTGTCCTTTTGAGGTGAAAAATAAAAGTTCGGAATTATTGACCGCTTCGGTTGACAGCACCAGTTTGTCGTCTTCCTTAAGTTTTTGTTCGGACGACATACGCAGGGATTGCGGGGTTATTTTTTTGAAATAGCCGTGATCTGTAACAAATATGTTTACCGGGTAATTCGGCGGTGCTTCATCCTCGGTATCGCCGTCTTCTATATCTTCATATATAAGTACGGTTTTGCGAGGTTTCGAATATTCTTTGTTGTTTTTAATTTTCTTTAGTTCATCTATGATTATCTTCTTGACTTTATTTTTGTCTTTTAATATTGATTGCAATTCGGCTATTTCAAGAGTAATTTGTTCTATTTCGCCTGTCCTTTTTAATATATATTCACGGTTAAGGTGGCGCAACCGGATTTCGGCGACGTATTCCGCCTGCACCTCGTCAATCCCGAAGCCTATCATAAGGTTAGGTATAACTTCCTTTTCTTCTTCGGTTTCGCGGACAATACGCACCGCTTTATCTATATCAAGCAGGATTTTTTGCAAGCCCTTGAGAAGATGGAGTTTGTCGGATTTTTTCTTCATATCAAAATGTGTACGCCTTTGCACACATTCGATACGGAACGCTATCCACTCTTGTAATATTTCGCGCACGCCCATTACACGGGGACTGCCCGCGATCAATATGTTGAAATTACAACTAAAAGAATCCTGCAACGGGGTCATTTTAAAGAGCCGTTTCATAAGCTTCACATGATCGGTTCCGCGCTTGAGATCCAAAGTCAGTTTTAATCCGCCCTTGTCTGTTTCATCCCGCATATCCGAAAGCTCACGAATTTTGCCCGTTCTTACCAATTCCGTGATTTTACTCATCACGGCTTCAATTGTGGTAGACGGCGGTATTTCGGTTATGTCGATACAATTACAGCTTTTGTCGTAGGAATACTGTGAGCGAATTTTGAAACTTCCGCGCCCGGTTTCATAAACACGTCTAAGATCCTCATCGTTGTTGAGCAGTATTCCTCCGCCGGCAAAATCGGGACCCTTTAAAGTATGATATATATTGAAATCATCGTCTTTTAACAAGCCTATAGTCGTATCGCAGAGTTCCGCAATATTAAAGCTGGCAATAGAACACGCCATCGAAACGGCGATCCCGACCGTTGTGTTCGCTAAAATCGCCGGAAAAGAAGCGGGCAGCAGTACCGGCTCGGTAGTAGTGTTGTCGTAATTGGGAACAAAATCCACGGCATCCTCGTCGATATCCTTAAAAAGTTCGATGCATAAATCAGCCAGCTTAGCTTCGGTATAACGTGAAGCGGCACACGAAATGGTGCTTGAGTATGCCTTGCCGAAATTCCCCTTAGATTCAACATAAGGGTGCAGCAAAGCTTCATTCCCTACCGACATACGCACAAGGGTATCATATATCGCCATTTCACCGTGGGGGTTAAGCCGCATAGTTTGACCTATGATATTGGCAGATTTTGTTTTTGCTCCGTTCAGCAATCCCATTTTATACATGGTATACAGGATTTTACGCTGACTTGGCTTGAAACCGTCTATTTCAGGCAGCGCGCGCGAAACTATAACACTCATAGCGTAGGGCATAAAGTTTTGCTTTAATGTATTGGTGATAAGTTGTTCCACAACTATACCCGCACCCTCAATATGCGCATCGTTATTTATCGGATTTTCGAGTTTTTTCGGCAAATTAATAACCATCCTTAACTATACTTTATTCGCGGCAGTTTTTATTTTTCCGCAGACGATCGTTCTTTTATATACCGTTTCATTTCTTCTGCTTCTCCCGTTTTATATTTCCGGTGGGGTCTAGTACAAGCGTTTAGATTTTTATGGCTTGTTAACGGGGAAAACAAAAATCTTTCGAACAATATTTCCTTAAATTGATTGATCATTGTTTCATTTTCGGGAATGCCTGATATATCCTTAAGTTCAAAGGGATCGTTTTTAATGTCGAAAAACATTATGTTTTCCATTGAACCGTTAATAAGCAATTTATGAGTTTGGGATCTAACCATATATTCATTCGAATCCGTAAAATATTCGGCGATGACGTACCCTTCGTTATCTTTTATTTTCATGGAATCGGGAGTTTTTACGCCGCATTCCGTAAAAATCATTTCCGGCAAATCTGTTGTGCAGGTTAAATCTGAATGTTTGCTGATACGGCGATTGTCCGGATATTTTATCACCAGGGGTATTTTCATCAGAGGGTCATACATAAAACCGCCTTTAAGCAATAAATGATGAAAGCCCATATAATCACCGTGATCGGCGGTATATATTATCATTGTATTTTCATAAATCCCCTTTTTTCGCAGCAGAGAAACCATTTTTCCCACGGAATCATCAATCTGGGTTATGGTTGAATAATACATTGACATAACATGGCGAAGAGTGTTTTCGTCAAGGTTATCATAATCAAAATAGTATTTTCTTTTTTTGTCTGCCTCAGGTATCTCCGGGGTGTACCCGGGGAGGATCGCTAACGTGTTTTTATCGTATATTTCGGCATATTTACCCGGGGGATCAAACGGATGATGCGGCTTGATAAAACCCGTCACCAGCAAATTGTTTCCATTGCCCCATTTATCTATAATTTCCAGCGTACGGTCGGTGATCCAGGTAGTTGAATGATGCTCCTGCGGAAGATTGGATTTTAAAGCACCAAAATTCTCCCAATATTCAGCCGGGGCTCTCTCCCGGCATTCGGCGCATTGATCATATAAATCGACGGTATCTATCAGGTTAAGCTTTTTAAGATATTTGTGATAATCGTCTTCAAAACGTCCCGGACCGTTTTGCTCGGCGAGCAGCATTTCATCAAATCCGATGTTAAGATATGCAGGTGTGAAATGCATTTTGCCCACAGCCGCAGTTTTATAACCCTCACGCTTCAGGACACGGGGAAAAGTTTCAATACCGCCGGGCAGAGTGCATGAATTATCCAGCCCCAGATGTTCATGCGGATATTTTCCGGAAAATAAAGAATACCGCGACGGCGTGCAAACGGGATACGGACAAAAGTGAGCATCAAAAACTACTCCGTCCCCGGCTATCGCTTCAAGGTTCGGGGAAATTACATCCGGATTTCCGTAAACAGACAAACAATCCTGTCTGTGCTGATCCGCTAAAATTAAAAGTACATTCGGCTTTTCTTCTTTTTTAGACAAATTACGCAATTCTCCTCATTTGTCACCTAACTAATGTCCGCAAGTTCTAAATAATCACCGCCGAATTCCGCGATATAGTCCTTACGTCCGGGTAAATCGTCGCCGAGCAGCATATCGAAAATACGAGCGGTATCCTCCGCGCCGTCCGGCGTTACCTTGATTAAGCGACGGGTATCGGGATTCATGGTGGTAAGCCACATCATATCGGGTTCGTTTTCGCCCAGCCCCTTGGAGCGCTGAAGCTTAAATTTTGCATTTTTGCCGGTTTTGATTTTTTCTATGATCGTATTTTTTTCCGCTTCGGTGTAAGCGAAATATGTGCGGTCTTTCGTGTTTATTTCAAACAAAGGTGATTCCGCTATATATACATAACCTTCCTCGATCAGCGTAGGGGTCAGGCGATAAAGCATTGTTAAAATCATTGTCCGGATATGAAATCCGTCCACATCCGCATCCGTGCATATAATGATCTTATTCCAGCGTAAACCGGATATATCAAAGGACGAAAAATCTTTGTTTGCCTTGGATGTCACTTCCACTCCGCATCCGAGCACCTTGATTATATCCGTGATTATTTGGTTTTTGAATATTTTATCATATTCCGCTTTTAAACAATTAAGCACCTTGCCTCTTACCGGAATTATCGCCTGAAACTCTGCATCGCGCCCCTGTTTGCACGCGCCCAGCGCCGAATCGCCCTCCACAATATATATTTCACGCCTGGATAAATCCTTGCTGCGGCAATCGGCAAATTTTTCCACCTTGTTGATTATATCGACGCCCCCGGCGAGAGTTTTTTTCAGATTCAACCGTGTTTTTTCCGCTTTTTCCCGGCTTCGTTTGTTGATCAGCACCTGTTCGGCTATCCTGCCGGCTTCTTCGGGGTTTTCCAAAAAATAGACTTCGAGTTTCTGTTTCAAAAACTCCGTTATCGCTTCGTATATGAACTTGTTGGTTATCGCTTTTTTGGTTTGGTTTTCATATGATGTTTGGGTGGAAAACGAGGACAAAACCAAGATCAAACATTCTTCTACATCGGTAAAACTTATCTTTGACTCTCCCTTTAGATATTTTCCGTTTTGTTTCAGGTAACCGTCTATTTTGCTGACGAGCGCTTGCCTTACCGCCCGTTCGGGAGAACCTCCATGTTCCAGAAAGCTCGAGTTGTGATAATACTCTATCAGCTTTACCCGATTAGAAAAAGTCAGCGCCGCCGCCATCTTTACCTTGTATTCCGGTTTGTCCGGTCGGTCCCGCCCCGCCGTTTCAGCTTGCCAGAACTGTATCGAGGTCAGGTTCTGTTCTGATGCGATTTCTCCGGCATAGTCCACTATCCCGTTTTTATAGACAAAGGTTTCGGTTTCTAATTTCCTGCCCCGTTCAATACGCAGCACAAACTCAACACCGTTGTTCACGATAGCCTGACGTTTCAGCATATCCCGAAAGTATTCATCGCTAACACCGATATCGGTGAAAACCGCCAGATCCGGTTTCCATCGAATTTTTGTTCCGGTATCTTTTTTACCGTATGGTGTTTTTTTCAACCCGCCGATATTTTCCCCTTTTTCAAAATGCAGGTTATAAAGAGAGCCGTCAAACTTTATTTCAGCATCCATATATTCCGATGCATATTGTGTTGCCGCCAGTCCCAGCCCGTTCAGTCCCAGCGCATATTCGTAATCTTCCTCGTTATACTTTCCGCCGGCGTACAGCTCGCAAAAGAGCAATTCCCAGTTCTCGCGTTTTTCGGTTTTATTGTAGTCAACCGGGATTCCGCGCCCGAAATCCTGAATTTCTATGGAGTTATCCTCAAATTTCGTAACTATAATTTTGCGGCCGTGTCCCTGTCTTGCTTCGTCCACCGAATTTGACACTATTTCGAAGATTGAATGACAGCAACCCTCGACCCCGTCCGAACCGAAAATAACAGTAGGACGTTTCCGCACCCTGTCCGCGCCTTTTAACGCCGATATGCTTTCGTTATTATAAATTGATTTGTTTTGATTTTTCATAATATCATAATACCTTTACAAGCTATGGTTGTCAAGAAAAAAATGCCGAAATATTAGCGCAATATTGCCGCTCATACTCCACTCCAACCAAATATAATCCGTGCGCCGGCGCAGTTTTGCCCGCTTTAGAACGGTCCCCGGCGCTGATAATTTCGCTAATGTCTTCCCGTGTTACGTTTTGCCGCCTTAAATCGACCAAGGTTCCCGTTATGATCCTTACCATATTATAAAGGAACCCGTCACCCGTAATTCTCAATGTCAAAATCCCGTCATTTTTTTCGGCCTCAAAGGTAAATATCGTGCGTACATGACTATCCTGTTTCTTTGCTCTTGCCGCGCAAAACGATGAAAAGTCGTGGGTCCCGATAAATCCTTCCGCCGTTTCTTTCAGCTTCGAAAGATTGATGTTATGAGGATAATGCCACATCAGCTTTTCATAAAACGGGTTCCGGTATTTGCTGTTCCATATTTTATATTCATATGTTTTGTTTACCGCGCTGTACCTGGGGTGAAACGAAGGCGAAACTTCGCAGCAATCCAAAACCGCCATATCCCTCGGCAGGACTGTGTTCAGAGCCGGTGCAAATTTGTCCGCAGCTAATGCGCACTGTGTCCTTACAGTAAAATAATATGCGGCAGCGTGTACACCCGAATCCAGCCGCGAACATCCTGTAACGCCGTCCCGGTTTCCGGTTATTCTGTGTACCCCATCCTGCACGACCTGCTGCACCGCCAGAGCATTTTCCTGTACCTGCCATCCGTGGTATTTCGTTCCTGCATATTGCAATTTAAACAATAGATTTCTCATAATACCAATAGGTCTCCTTGAAAATCACTTCGCAACGTATGAACGGAAGATTTCCCGTCACACGATGTTAATTTATCCTCAAATATCCATGATATTCTCGTCAAAATTGCCTTGTTTGACGAAAAATCATCTGTGTTCATACATCACGTTTTAATTCCCGAGGAGGTCTAATATTAATTCCTCTAATTTTTGTATAGCTCTTTGCGCAAAAGCTTCATATCGTTTTTCTTTACCGCGCATAAGGCTGCGCACAGGTTCATCCATCGGCGGAAGCAACCCCATGTTTGCGCCCATAGGTTGGAAGTTATTATTTCCCCGGCATAAATAACCGGCAAGAGCGCCCGTCATAGATTCACGCGGCGGAACAAAGGGACTCAAGCCCGAAACCAGCCTAACAGCGTTGATACCGGCGAGAATACCGGTAGCCGCAGACTCGGTATATCCCTCAACTCCGGTTATCTGTCCGGCGAACATAATATTCGGATGATCCTTTAATCTCAAATGTGCATCCAGCAGTTTCGGCGAATTTATAAACGTGTTCCGATGCATAACACCATAGCGGACATATTCCGCATTTTTCAACGCGGGGATAAGCGAAAACACCCGTTTTTGTTCCGCCCATTTCAGGTTTGTCTGAAAGCCTACAAGATTGTACAAATCCCCCTCTGTGTTCTCTTTGCGAAGCTGCACTACAGCCCACGGACGGCGCTCTGTACGCGGATCGGACAAACCTACCGGACGCATAGGCCCGAAACGCAGCGCATCCCGTCCCCGTTTTGCCAATACCTCGACGGGCATACAACCCTCATAAAATTTTCTCTTTTCAAAATCCTGTAAAACCGCTGTTTCGGCATTTCTCAAAGCATCAATAAATAATTCGTACTCATCCTTGTCAAGAGGGCAATTAATATAATCCGCATCACCGCGCCCATATCTTGCGGCAAAAAAAGCATTTTCAAAATCAATGCTGCCGAATGTAACTATAGGGGAAACCGCGTCATAAAAACTAAGCGAGCTTTCCCCGCATATTTTCTTTATGTAATCAGCCAGCGCGTCCGCACACAGAGGGCCCGCCGCAACAATGATATATTCTTCGCTTAACCGGTCAAGGGAGCATATTTCCTTTCCGGTAATTACTTCGATGTTCGGATGTGAATTTATCGCAGCGGTAACCGAATCCGAAAATTTTCCGCGATCGACCGCCAATGCTCCGCCGGCAGGAACGGCACATGATTCGGCACATTTTAAAATAAGTGATCCTAAAATTCGCATTTCTTGTTTAAGCAGCCCCGCCGCGCTTTGCAATCGCTTTGCTTTCAGCGAATTCGAACATACCAGTTCGGCGAAACCGCGGTATTTATGCGCGGGGGAAAACCTGTGCGGCTTCATTTCATACAGTCTCACACAAATTCCGGATTCAGCTGCTTTCCACGCCGCCTCACATCCCGCCAGCCCCGCTCCGATGACCGCAATTTTAATATCTTTTTTCATAATGTTTTTAGTATATCATTAAAAAGCGGATACGGCAAGTATGAAAAAATCCGCCTGCATACTGCCCTATGCTAGCTCTGTGCTTCGCACTGTGCTTTGCACCGTAGCTTTGATAATTAAAATGCGGTAAATAAACCCGAAACGGTTATTTATCAAAATAATATATTGACATATGCTCTTGGGTATCATATAATATCCTTAGTCCTCGCTTATTGCAACCTATTGTAACCTAATATTAGTCCCAATTGAGAAATTCAAATGAAAAATCTGCGCAATAGTCACATATCGGAGTTTGCACTTGATTTTTCGAGCATTTCTTAGGATTGGAATTAGTATAAAAATATTTTAATCGGAAGTATTCAAATTTCGGAAGGAGTTTTTAAATGAAAGTCAGAGGCAAATCTGTCTTTTTCATAGTAGCGGCAATAGTTATTATTTTCGCGATGATGTCGCTGTTCGGCATTGACTATGTTTTTGGCGACAGAAGAGATTTATATGTAAAGAGTGCGGCGGATATTCGCTGGGGTATTGATATTCGCGGCGGAGTTGATGCCACTTTCTCACCGCCCCCGGAGCAAGAAAATGTTACACAGGAAAATATGGGAGCGGCGGAAGAGCTTATCAAACAGCGGCTCGTCAACCTGGGTATAACGGATAACGAAGTGTACACGGACTTCAATAAACATCGTATTATTGTGCGTTTCCCATGGAAGAGCGATGAAGCCGACTTTGATCCCGAAGCAGCGATAAAAGAGCTGGGCGAAACCGCTATGCTCACTTTCCGCGAAGGACATGAATATGAACAAGTGGACGAAATATCCATCAAGCCCTCGGGCGTGACCGAAGAAAACATTATCCTTACCGGTGAAGATGTGGATAATGCAAGCCCGGGGTATGACAACAGTCAGGATGAATTCGTTGTTAATCTGCGCTTAAAAGGAGAAGGAACCCGGAAGTTCGCCGAGGCTACGGGCAAGCTTTCCGCTGCAGAACCAAAAGGGACTATTTCAATATGGATGGATGATGCCATGATTTCTTACCCGTCGGTAAATGCCCATATAACCGATGGAAACGCTGTAATTTCAGGCGGTTTCACCCAAACCGAAGTCCAGTCGCTCGCCAACAAGATTAATTCAGGCTCGCTTCCTTTCAAGCTCGAAACCACATCTTACAACACCATTCCCTCTACCCTCGGTAGCAACGCTTTAAGCGCAATGATGCTCGCGGGTATAATCACATATGTATTTATAGCTGTATTTATGGTTCTTATGTACCGTCTGCCGGGCGCTGTTTCGGCGATCACGGTATTAGGTCACGTTACGGGAAGTTTGGCGGCAATTTCCGGATTCCTCTTTGTGTTTCCGTCTTTCACCCTGACCTTGCCCGGAATAGCGGGTATAATTCTCGGCTTGGGCATGGGCGTGGATGCCAATGTTTTGATATTCTCCCGGATAAACGAAGAATTAGGCAACGGCAAGTCGCTCAGGGGTGCTGTGGATATTGGCTACAAACGCGGTTTCACAGCGGTAATTGACGGCAACATTACGGTTGTTATCGTTGCTATTATCCTTATGGGTGCGTTCGGGCCGCCGGACGGCACATTTGCGAAACTGCTTAATCCGGTATTCTTTATGTTCGGACCGTCTACCGCAGGAGCGATATACTCTTTCGGTTACACACTGGTCATCGGCGTGATAATGAACTTTATATTCAGCATATTGGCATCACGCCTGATGCTAAAATCTCTTATAAAGTTCAAGGTTTTCCAAAACCTCAAATTCTTCAGAGGTATAAAAAAGGAGGGAGCATAATTCATGAATAGACGCTTTAATGTTGATTTTATCAAAAAATTCCCTATATTTCTGGCTATATCAGGCTCTATCATCCTCATCGGTATTGTTCTTTCCTTTGTTGTCGGTGTTAAAATCGACATACATTTCAGCGGCGGAACTATCATCACATATTCATATGACGGTGAGGTTGATTTTGATGCGGTTGCGGAGTCCGTCAGCGAAAGTGTTAATGCCGAAGCGAGAGTCACGGGTGCTACGGGTGCGGAGGGCGGCGAAAATTTCATCGTCACTCTGGTAGGAACAAAAAGTATAGGCATCGAAGAGCAGGAAAAATTAACCGACGATTTGGGGACCGAATTTAAGGACAACAACATATCCTTTGTGGAGGGCGTGAGCGTAAATGCGTCCAACGGACGTGACTTCTTTATCAAATGTCTTGCAGCGGTTTTGTTCGCGTTTTTGGTATTGGTTTTGTTTGTAGGTATAAGATTCCGCAAAATCGGCGGCTGGTCCGCAGGAGTATGCGGCATTATAGCCCTGCTCCACGATGCTTTGATAGTATATGTAACTTGCGTGATATTCGGCTTCGCGATCAGCGAAACCTTTATGGCGGTGATCCTGGTTATTTTGGGATATTCCCTCAATGACACTATCGTTGTTTTCGACCGTATCCGTGAAAACCGCACCGATCCGGACAGCCGTCTGTCTATTGAACAATGCGTAAATTTAAGCATTAACCAATGCTTGAGCCGTTGTATTGCTACATCGGTCACCACAATATCGTCTATGTTGATTATCGTTATCGTTTCAGCTGTATTCGGTGTGTTCAGTATCGTTTCTTTCGGGATCCCTCTGCTTGCGGGATTGATTTCGGGTACATTCTCTTCGATATGTTTCGGCGCTCCGCTCTGGATGTTCTGGCGCAAAAAAGCGGAATCGAAATAAGCCGGAAATCGAAATACTTTAAGGAATTTAAGGGATTGGTGGCAGTTTGAATTCTATTTTAATCAGAAATGCCAAAATCGTATCGCCGTTTAAAGATTATATCGAAAACGGCGATATTTTTATAAAAGACGGCATAATATCGGCAATAGGTCAAGGGTTGAAAGAAGACGGCGAAATCATAGATGCCGGCGGATTGCACGCTTTCCCGGGACTTGTCGATATTCATGTTCATTTCCGCGATCCGGGACTTACTCACAAAGAGGATATTGTCACGGGTTGCGAAGCTGCTGCCGCCGGCGGATTCACCACCGTCGTTTGCATGGCAAATACCTCACCTGCTGCCGATAACCCCGAAACTATCGGGTACATCATACAGCAAGCGAAAAACGTGAAGATCAGGCTTTATCCCGTCGCCGCCGTCACCCGGGGGTTGAAAGGGGAAGAGCTTACGAATTTTACGGCACTGAAAAAAGCGGGAGCCGCCGCCTTTTCGGATGACGGGTTCCCGGTGAAGAGTAATAATATAATGCGAGAAGCTCTGGTGCAATCTAATAAACTGGATGTGCCGCTGCTGTTGCACTGCGAGGATCCGGATCTGACAGGTAAGATAGGTAGTATAGGTAACGGGATCATGAACGATGGTGAGATAAGCGAGAAACTGTCCGTTCCCGGCATTAAGCGGGCAAGCGAAGACATAGCAACACAGCGTGCTGTTTCGTTTGCTCAGGAATCGGACGCGAAAATTCACATTCAGCATATATCAACAGCCGGAGCGGTCGAAATTGTCCGCCGGGCTAAATTTCAGGATAAAACCGCAAAATCTTCCGGATTTCAAATAACCGCCGAAACCGCTCCGCATTATTTCAGTTTAACCGAAAACGAGCTGTTATCAAAAGATGCGGATTTCCGCATGAATCCGCCGCTAAGAACCGCCGGCGACGTGGCGGCAGTACTAAAAGGGTTGGAAGACGGAACTATTAATTGTATCGCAACGGATCATGCCCCGCATACTCCGGACGAAAAATCCGATTTTATTTCCGCACCAAACGGAATTATCGGGTTGGAAACCTCATTTGCGGTAGCCATAACAGAATTGTATCACAAACAAAAATACAGTCTGGGCAAAATAGCCGGACTGCTTTCGTATAACGGCGCTAATATTTTGGGACTTCCCTGCTGTAATATGCAGAAAGGCGGAATCGCCGACATAATTCTTGCCGACATCAACCGGAAATGGACGGTCGATCCTGCCCGGTTCTATTCAAAGTCGAGCAACAGTCCATATAAAGGCAGGGAGCTTACCGGTCAGGTAGTAATGACTATTTGCAACGGCAAAGTTATTTATTCACGCCCATAACACCGCCTATTGCGGATGCGGCAATTATCGCAACCAGCTTTATAAGCGAATACGCTTGAATATCAAACCCGAACGAGATAACAGACACAATCAGGACATTCACACACAACAAAATACCGCATAACGCTCCTAACAACATTCCGTGTCTGCGGGTTTGTTTTCCGAAGATAAATCCGGCAATAAATCCGCCGATTGCACCGGCCGCAATTATGAGGGTATGCACAACCGAAAAAGGGATACTTTGAGCCGACATAAGCAAGGCAAAAAGAATAAAAAGCAAAAAGATTGCCGCCATTCCCGATGTAAGGCTTATAATCATAGGTTTTATCAGAGACAATGAACCCTCTTTTTCAGATTTTGGATTTTTCAACAGGCATACCCCCCACGAGCATTATTATATAACAATATAATATATTCACGGCGACCTTAATATATTCCAAACCACGAGCCTGAGCCCGTGGTTTTTTTATCCCGCTCCCTGCATTGGATGCTCCCCGCATCGGACTTAATCGCCGTCTTTAATCGTTTCGTTCGTTTGTATCGCCCATTTTTTGACACGAATTTTACTGCGGTCGCTTCCGGTTTCGACAACTACGGAATCTTCTTTTATGCCGGTGACGATTCCGATGATTCCACCCGAGGTAGTCACAACATCTCCGACTTCCAGTTGTTCGCGCATTTTAGTGATCTCTTTATCCCTCTTGCGCTGCGGACGTATCATAATAAAATACAATGCTACGATTATTATCGCAAAGGGTGCGACACTGGTCAGCATCGTCAACCAGCCGGCGGGTGCTGCCGCTGCTGCTGCTCCGGAAGAATTCGAAACCAGACTGCTCCCCGTCGATTCATTACGGTTTTCAGCTTCCGCATTCGCATTCGCAGATTCCGGAACAGAAGCTTGTGCGTTCGCATTTTCCGTTTCCCCGTTAGAAGTTATCTCTTCTATTTCGCCCGAGTTTGTGTTTAACATAAACTGCATCATAACAATATTGCCTTTCTTTTTTATATTTATATTTAGGATAGTATATCACATACGTCTTATATAAACAAGCATAAATATTTAATTTAAAATTTATTTCCGAAAACGATTTACTGCCGCTCTTACCTAATCATGCGTTTTTTATGAATATAAACCGACAGTGCTGTCCCGAGCGCGATAAAATTAGCAAGCATGGACGAACCGCCGTAAGACAAAAACGGCATAGGGTTACCCATAACCGGGAACAATGAAACGCACATACCCAGATTATACACTGCCGGAAACGCAAACATAGCGAAAATACCCGCGAATACCGCCTTACCTTGGATGTCAGCGCATTGGATAGCGTTATACAGAAGCCGTAAGCAGAGTGTCAGCATAACGACAATAAAAACCAACGCGCCGGCAAGACCTAAAGATTCCGCTAAAAAACTGAAAATAAAATCGGAATGAATTTCCGGAACGTGTACATGGTCGCCGGAAAAGACACCCTTGCCGAATAATTCCCCTGTCCCCATCGCCATCCTTGCCTGCTGCTGCTGGTACATATATTCACGAAGTTGATTCGCCGCTGTTTCCGAAAGATTGTTTTCGTCAAGCGATGTTATAAGTGCGAGAATCCGTAATTTTTGAAAATCCTGTAAAATATATGTCCAGAAAACAGGAATCGCAGCGGCGGCAACGGCGGCAATTCCAACTATATATTTCCAATTCAAACCGCAAATTATAAGCATACATAAAAATATTATGCTTATACTCAAGGCTGTTCCGTCGTCACCCTGCAAGTGTATCAGCAATACCGGGAACGCACCGTGCATAAAAAGCAGCAATATATTTTTCGGATGATTAAGTTCTTTATGTACAAAATAAATATGGTACGCAAACGTCAGAATAAAAGATATTTTTAAAAATTCCGTGGGCTGGACCGTTGCTCCGACAAAAGGAACGGATAACCAGCGTTTGTCTTCCAAGCGGCCTTCCGCTCCAACACCAAAGAAAAAAGTAGCGAACACCGCCAAATAACATAACGCATAATGAAATTTCCAGCTTTTGACCAAAATTTCGTAGTCTATAAAGGACAAAGAAACCGCAAAAATTATTCCCAGCCCTACTGCCGCGCATTGCACTAAAAAAGAACGCTGATCAAAACGCAGTAACGCAACATAATCCGTGTTCAAAATACCCGCCAGCAAAATCACACTGCAAAAAGACAGTGCGATACAAGCTATCAGTAACACCCTGTCTGTCTTTTTTATATACGCAACCGACATACCCAATATCCTTTTCACCTGGAGAGATCGTCCTCCTTTGAATCAATGTTTTCGGTATTGATAATCTTGAAGAAAAAGCCTAAGTGATCCCGATATTCTTTTTTCCCTTTTTCAGACTTTTCTTCTGTTCTGAGATCGCGTGCGGATATTGTCAATTCTTTTTTAAGCTTTTCTACCAATTCTTCGATTTGCGGACTGCATTCATCCGCCGCCCCCCGTGCGCATTTGCAGCTTATTACATCTTTTAGCGCGGTTTGCTCCAGTAAAAATCTGTCTTTACCATCGACATCAACAAAAAAGTCCGGTTTTCTCTCTTTGATGAATTTGTATTTGGAATCATCAAGAATATACAGAATATCGCTTGATGAAGTCAGCGAAGCCGTAAACATTATATCCGAAGAGTTAGCCCTGCCCGCGGCAGACTTTTGGATTTCGACACCAAAGGGTATTATATCCAGCAAGATGTTCGTTTTTCCGTCGCCGTCGTAGTCCGCGGCATTTTCTTCAATCTTTCGGGTCAAAACATCCCGGTACCTCAGTTCTTTTGCATCAAGATATGTTTCCGCCGCAACAACCACTGTTAAATCGTACTTATCCCGAAAAAAAGTTTCGCTTATAAAAAAGGTCAGCAAAACAACGGCGGTAACCGCTCCCAGCGTAGCTAAGGCATAATAATAACAATAGTGCTTCCATTTTTCCTTGAATGTTTTGGGCGGCACAATCTTATACACATCATCAGGGTTTTCAAAAACATTTTCGCCCTGACCTTGTTTCAGTTTTTTGAGCGCTATCAAATCGTCCCTGTATTTACGTTCTTTTTCGTCCACGTTACACTCCGCAAATCATTTTTTTATAATAGACCTCCTCGAAAACTACTTCGCGACGTACACACGGTGTTAATTTATCCTCAAATTTCCATAATATTCTCGTCAAAATTGCCTTGTTTGACGAAAAATCATCTGTGTTCATGCATCACGTTTTAATTTCCGAGGAGGTCTAATGAAGCTTTTATGAGGTCTATTGATAATTATATTATGAGTTCAGAGAATGCAGAGAGTGCAGATTTTTAGGTTTCAATGTGGGGAACAGTAATACATCCCGGATAGACATACTGTTGGTCAGTAGCATTATCAGCCGGTCTATGCCTATACCCATCCCGCCCGCCGGCGGCATTCCGTACTCCAGCGCGCAGAGAAAATCCTCGTCCACATCGCACGCCTCATCATCACCCGCACTTCGTAGCGCCGCTTGCTCCTCGAAACGTTTACGCTGGTCGATCGGGTCGTTAAGCTCAGAAAAAGCGTTGGCGTGTTCCCTTCCTACTATAAACAACTCAAAACGTTCGGTAAGTTCGCCGTTTTCACTTTTGCGTTTTGCCAGCGGAGAAATATCCACGGGATAATCCGTGATAAACGTCGGCTGTATTAGCTTGTGTTCGGCGTATTTTTCAAAAAACAGGTTTAATATATCACCCTTTTTATGTGTTTGCTTATATTCTATATCGTGTTCTTTGCACAGTTTATGCGCCGTGCACATATCAGAAATATCATTAAAATCTACACCCGCGTGTTCCCTGACCGCATCGGTCATCGTAATTTTCTTGAAAGGAACACCAAAATCCAGCAAAACATCGCCGTATTGTACCTGTGTTGTTCCGAGTACGGTCTGCGCCGCGGTGCGTATCAAATTTTCCGCCAGATCCATCATACCCTTGTAATCGGTGTATGCCTGATAAAGCTCAAGCATAGTGAATTCCGGGTTGTGCTGTATCGAGATCCCTTCATTTCGGAAGTTTCTGCCAATTTCATATACCCTGTCGAACCCGCCCACAATAAGTCTTTTCAAATAAAGCTCTGGTGCTATCCTCATATATAAATCAAGATCAAGGGTATTGTGGTGGGTAGTAAATGGTCTGGCATACCCCCCACCCGGAATTTTTTGCAATATTGGTGTTTCCACTTCCAAAAAACCCCTGCTATCCAGAAAGCGGCGAATTTCACGGACTATAAGGCTGCGCTTTTGAAATGTTTCGCGGACATTCGAATTTATGATCAAGTCCAAATATCGCTGACGATAGCGAAGCTCGGTGTCCCGCAGCCCATGAAATTTTTCGGGCAGCGGCAGCAGCGATTTAGAAAGCAGGGTCAGCTTTCCGGCTTTAATGGAAATTTCACCCCTGCGCGTTCTGAATACCTCTCCCTTAATCCCTGCTATGTCGCCTATATCCCACAATCTTAAATCGCTGTAGGCTTGTTCACCGATTTCGTTTACCCTAATATAAATTTGTATTCTTCCCGTGGCATCGGACAAATCCATAAAACTCGCTTTACCCATATCGCGCTTTGACATTATCCGTCCCGCTGCACAAACCTCGGTATTTTCAAGCCGCTCGAAATTCGCATGAATATCGCCGGCAAAGGCTGTGACGCCGAATTCTGTTATCGCATATGGATCCATTCCTCCGTCCGCCAGCTCTTTCAGCTTGCTCCGCCGTATCTGCGAAAGCTCATTTATATCCTGGTTTTGAACCTCATTATTATTTATTTCTTCATTCAAATTAAAACACCCCGCTAAAAATATTAACTTCAAGCTCCGGAATAGAGACCCTCATAAATTTATTTTGATATTTCCAAGATTTCATATGTGATTTTTCCTGCCGGGATTTCAATATCCACTATTTTCCCGGCTTTTTTGCCTATCAGTTCTTTACCTATAGGAGATTCGTCTGAAATTTTATTTTCGAAAGGATCGGATTCGGTAGAGCCCACAATATGATAATTTTCGATCTCGCCCGTTTCGACTTCCTTTACTTTTACTTTGGAGCCTATATTCACCGTATCGGTGGTCAGCTCATCTTCGTCGAGTATTACAACGTTTTTCAACATAGCTTCAACAACGGCTATGCGTGTTTCTACCATGGCTTGCTCGTTCTTAGCTTCGTCATATTCGCTGTTTTCGGACAAGTCGCCAAAACTCAGCGCAATTTTAATCTTTTCGGCAACTTCTTTGCGTTTAACGGTTTTCAATTCTTCCAATTCGGTTTCTAATTTTCGCAATCCCTCTTCGGTCAATACTATTTGCTTATTCATCGGTAATTCTCCTCTTTAATTTATTATTTCTTGAAATTAAGAATTTCGATCGCTTTTTCTATTTGGGGATCGGACTCTTCAAGCATGATTCCGCTTGCAAGATCCTGCTCCTGCTCTAATGTAAGCGCTACTTCGTAATGCGGAACGATTCCTACTTCGTGAAAATTTTCGCCCAGCGGTGAATTATACTTTGCTATTGTCATTTGCACCGCAGAACCGTCTTTAAGCTTCATCGTCGCCTGCATTACTCCTTTACCGTAGGTCGTTGTTCCGATAAAGTCTGCTTTTTCGTAGTCTTTTAATGCGGCTATCATCAATTCGGCAGCACTGGCGGAAAGTCCGTTACCCAGCACGGTTATCGGCAGCGATTCTTCTCTTCTGCCGTCCGAGCTTTGAACGATGACCGTTCTTCCGTCTTTGTATTCAGCGAATGCTATAGGGCCCTCGGGTAATATATTTTTCAGCACTTCGCACACACCCGTAAGATCGCCGCCGGGATTATTTCGCAAATCAATAATAATTCCGGTCGCGCCTTTTTGTTTGCAATCCTTTATAGCGTTATTGTATTGGTCTGCCGTTTTTTTATTAAAAACATTTATTTTTATATAAGCGGCATCGCCGATCATTTTATATTTTATTGAATCAATAGTTATCTCCCGGCGTGTCATGGTATACTCCGTGTCCGTATTATCCCGCCTTATCCGCAGTGTTATCCGTGCGCCCTGTTCTCCCTGAATCATCGCCGTAACTTCTTCCGCGCTAAATTGGCTCAGGTCTTCCCGGTCAACTTCAATTATAAGATCGCCGGCCGCAAGCCCTTCTTCCTGCGCGGGTGAATTATCATACAGACTTTCAATTTTAAAATATCCGCTTTCATCCTTGCTTATCGTTATACCCACGCCTACCAGCACCCCGTTGATTATCTGTTCGTGGTTTTGCAGTTCCTTCAAATTAAAATACCGTGCGAAATTATCGCCCATGCCTTCGACGTAACCCCGCGCCAATGAATCATATAATTCCTCGTCCTCAATATCCCATAAAAATTCAGATCGCACAATAGCATCAATGTTTGCCACTTTTTCAAATATCTTTTCGCGTTCTGTCAGATTTACTATTTTTGTATTAAAATAGTTCATAGAAAACATAACGCTTAAGGTAAACGTAATGGCGGCAATTACCGCCATGAATGTGATTGCCGCTCCTAACGATATTTTTTTATTCATAACGCACGCCATACACCAAGCTGCACAGAAATCCCTGAACCGGCTTGGTTCCTTTCCTGAGTATTTTTCGCGCCGCTCTCCATCCCTTTATCATTTTAAATTATTATCCTCCGTATCTAACATGATTTAAAGGGTTGACCGCAGCGCCGTTGATCCGTATTTCGAAATGAAGATGGGAACCGGTGGAAAAACCCGTATTTCCTACATAAGCGATAACCTGCCCTTTTGCGACTGATTGTCCTACCGATGCGGCGATGCTGCTGCAATGCGCGTACAACGTTACTTTTCCGCCGCCGTGGTCAACCATTATGTATCTTCCGTATACACCGCTCGAAGCCACCGAAATTACAGTTCCGGAATTTGCCGCTATTATAGATTTTCCGTGAATCGACTGACCCGAAGAATTTCTGCCCGCTATGTCCATCCCCCAATGGCGGTTACTGCCGCGGGGTTCCCCGAAATAGGAGGAAATGGAAGCGAATCCGGGTACCGGCCAGATAAATTCACCGCCCACATAATTTTTCTTTCCGCTTGATTTCATTGCCCTTTCTATTGCGGCTTTTATTTCCCTATCCAGCTTTTCCATTTCTTTGGCTGTTTTTTCTATATCCAGGGTGTATTTGTCCTGCTGATGCTTCAAAACATCCTGATATTCTTTGGATTTTCTGTAATTAATGTTTAGCTGCCGCCGGTCGTCGTTCAGCGTGTTCCGGTTTTGCTCGAGAATTTTCTTTTCATCATCCAATGACTTTTTTGTCCGTTCCAGTGATTTTTTTTGTTTTTCCAGCTTTTCCAGCATTTTCCGGTCGTGGTCGGACACGCGCTCCGCCATATCCGTGCGGGACACAAACTGCGCAAAACTTTCCGAGCTCAACAACACTTCAAGCAGAGAATCG
Organism: Oscillospiraceae bacterium; assembly: GCA_009778115.1. Lineage (GTDB taxonomy): Bacteria > Bacillota > Clostridia > Oscillospirales > Ruminococcaceae > WRME01. The sequence goes on from WRKL01000001.1 coordinate 34,073, forward strand.
CTGCCCGACATATACATAGAGCGTAACCGTTCCTTGAACAAATCAAGGGTATCCTCGATATCTCGCTGTTTTGCGGAAATTTCTTTTTTCTTAAGGTCTATTTTTTTTATAGTTTCGGATATTTCCCTGTCTTTGGTCGTTATTTTTTCCGCAATAACCTGTATTTGATCGTTTAAAAGCTTTTGATACTCCTCCTGATCCTCCTGTCCCTGCTTTTTTTGGTCGATCTGCCTTTGTAACTCTTTTTGCTTTTGTTCGAGATTTTTATATTTATTTTGCATTTGTGAAACGGTATTGGCCCCGGCACCCAAAGACATAGCTGATGCGAGTACCGCCATTATTAAAACAACCGAAACGGTTTTTATTAATGATTTATATTTTTTCACTACGGTTACACCTCTCTGAAATTTTATACTTTCAAATAACTGCGCAAACTAAGCACGCTCGAAATAACGCCCGTAACCAGACCACCGCTTGCAAAATAGAGGATTATTTGCCCTCTCATGACTTCGAGCGATGCCATATTATCGAAAAAGCCGGTCAGAAACGGCGAATTGCTCAGTCCCATGGAGTTTGAAAGCTGCGCATACGAAAAATGCAGTAACCCAAACGCTAACCCGGCGGCTATCAATCCGATTACGGCTCCCTCTATAATAAAGGGTATGCGGATAAAGTTGTCGGTAGCGCCCACTTGTTTCATAATCCCTATTTCGGTACGGCGCGCAAAAACCGATGCTCGGATAGTGTTGGATATAACGATAACCGAAATTATCACAAGCGCGATAATCGCCACTATGCTGAACGAGCTTACCGCATTCCTTATATTTACCAGCGTATTTGCGAAATCTTCGGGTATTCTCATCGCTTCATGTATATCAAGTTGTCCCGCCAGCGCCCTAAACTCCGATATATCGGATAAATTTTCGACTGTGATTCTGAAAGATGCGGGAAACACATCCTCAAGTCCGGTCAGCAAATAACCCTTATCCCCCAATGCCTCCTGCTGTTCCAGAAACGCTTCCTGCTTGGTGGTATGTATCAAACCGGTCACATTTTCGCAGCCCAAAAACGCTCCGCGCGCCTGTTCAATTTTTTCCTCAGAAACATCATCCCTTATAAAAAGAACGATTTCAACCTGACCCTCGATATATTTCATCATAGAATTAAGGCTTGCCGATATTAATATTGTAAACCCCAAAATCAGCAAACAAGCGGACAGAATGCCCACCGATGCAACCGACATCAAACGATTAATCCATATGTTCTTCAGTCCTTCTTTGCTGAGATAACCTATACTGCTGCCTTTCATGTATAATTACCTTCTGTTATTTTTGTTAATGACACCGTCATAATCAATTTTTCCGTCTTCAATGCTGATGGTTCGCCCACCGAAATATCTCACAACATCGTGTTCATGCGTAACCATCATGATCGTTGTTCCGCAATAGCTGTTGATGCGGCGAAGAAGTTCTACTATCTGCAAGGATAACTCCGGGTCGATGTTGCCCGTAGGCTCGTCCGCTACCAACAAAGGCGGATCTATCGCAAGCGCGCGCGCAATAGCGACACGCTGCTGTTCGCCGCCCGAAAGCTCACGCGGATACATTTTCGCTTTATCCTCGAGTTGCACCAACTTTAACACATAAGGCACATGGGTGCGTATAAAACGGCTGGAATGGTTAGTCACACGCAACGAGAACGCTACGTTGTCAAAAACATTCATTGTTTTGATCAAACGAAAATCCTGAAACACCATACCGACCGACCGACGAAACTTGGGCAGATGTTTCCGCTTAAGCTGACCCAGATTAAATCCGTTTACTACAACTTTACCCGAAGTTGGCAGCGTTTCACGGGTGAGCAGTTTGAGCATCGAACTTTTACCCGCACCCGAAGAACCGATGACAAAAACAAACTCTCCTTTAGCCACACTCAAGCTGACGTTCTTCAACGCCGTAAAACCGTTATCATAAACAAACGTTACATTTTTCAGATCTATCAAAATATTATATCCTTCTTGCTTCATTCGCGGATAAATATTTTTGTACCATCATTGCAATTTTAAACACGATGGCATGATCGAATTCACGCAGATCAAGTCCGGTAAGTTTCTTGATTTTTTCCAGCCGGTATACCAGCGTGTTCCGATGCACAAACAACTTCCGCGAAGTTTCCGAAACATTCAAACTATTTTCGAAAAACTTCTGTATAGTGAACATGGTTTCGTGATCCAGCGACTCTATCGAGCCTTTTTTGAAAACTTCACGCAAAAACGTGGAGCAAAGGGTCGTGGGAAGTTGATATATGAGCCGCGCTATTCCTAAATTGCTGTAATTGACGATGGGGGTTTCGGTATCAAAAACCTTACCGACTTCAAGCGCTAACTGTGCTTCCTTAAACGAAAAAGCCAGATCCTTGACCCCTACCACGATACTTCCGATACCTATAAGTGATTTTGTGTAAAATTCGCCGGAAAGCGTATCTACAATGGAATGAGCCAGCTTTTCCAGATCACGGGGCTCGATACCCTCTTTTATTTCCTTGATAAGCACAATATCGTTTTCACTTATCGTAAAGACAAAATCTTTTTGTTTATCCGGAAAAAGGTTCTGTATAACGTCCACCGCGGAAATATCGTTAATCGAGTGGATTTTTATAAAAAACACCACTCTGCTGACATCGGTGTTGAAGTGCAGTTCCCGCGCTTTGATAAATATATCGCCGGGCAGCACATTGTCCAGTACCACGTTCTTGATAAAATTATTACGATCGAATTTTTCATCGTAGTAATGTTTCAATTCGGCTATTGATACCGCCAGTGCCGCGACCAGCTGTTCATCCGAAGGCTCCTCACCCTCCACAAATACTGCGTATTTTAAATCCGGACCATCTATGAAAGATTTGTAGGTATACCCTTCCAACTGGAAGACTTCTGTGTTTTCAAGTGATGCCGGAGTCAAAAATGAATTTGTCAGCGCAAGTCTGGACATATCGCTGCAAGCGATAATCGTTGCGGATTCGTCAATAATGCCTACCGTTTTTCCAAGCGCTTTTTGCATTTGAAACGTAAAGTTTTGATAAAGCTTATTTGTCATAGTATCATTCCACCCGTTTTCTGCCTATATGGCTTTTGTCATGCGGCATTTTAACGGCTTTTTAAACCGTTGTTCTTATTCTAATATAAATTATCCTAATTTGCAACCTTTTTTAAAAACTTAAAACATATGGAAAAACTTTCGCTTGAATTTTATCATAATATATGCTATTATAGTTCCGGATTGAAGTGGCTTACATATCTATTGCGAAGGATATTCACTTATGCTTAAAAAATTTCTGGCAAGGCGCAATTCAAACAGTCATAAGTATAAGAAACTGAACATAGTGTTGATTTTAATCACCCCGCTGTATCTCTTACTTATGACTGAGCTGAACCAATGTCAAAGCTTTTTCAGGGTTGGGAAGTTTATCATTTCTTCAACCAGCGTGTTCTTGTTCAGCCTGCTTATTGTTAGCTTGATTTATGCCGCTCTGTTGTTTTTTACCAAAAAACTTTATGTTACAGCTCTTATCATGGGTTTGGGATTGTTTACTCTTTCCTGTATCGAATATTTTAAATATGTGACGACAGGAATGCATTTTATCCTACCTGATTTTATTCTGGCTCCCAATGCCGGCGAGCTGATAAAGTTTGCCCGTATTGTTGTTCCTGTCCAAATGGTTTTGATATTTATATCCTTTTTGGCGTATGTGGGTGTATGTTACTACCTCAAACCCGCAATTAACGTAAAACTTCGTTATAGCTTGCCTATTGGCGCGGGGGTGCTCATTCTTTTTGCAATTGTGGTCGCCACCCCTGTTTCGGGTGCGTTATATCGTTATTTTAATGTTATTGATGCGCAGAACGCTAATGCGATGACGGCGAAACGCCGTTTCGAAAATAATGAATTGGTTGCGTTTTTGACCACCGATATTTCCGATAAAATAGAAAACATCATGCGAAAACCCACAGGCTACAGCGAACAGAAAGTAAAAACTGCGCTTTTACCCGGGGAAAATTCCGTCCAAAGTTTAAAACCGAATATCATAATAATATTAAACGAAAGCCATACAGATCTGAGAATTCACGGTGAAAAGATCCCGGACGGCGTATATGACGGATATGACAAGGCCCGGGCGAACTCCGTAACCGGAATTACCGAAGTGCCGACCTACGGCGGGTATACGGTACGCACTGAATTCGAACTGCTCCACGGTCTTCCGGTAAAATCCACCGGTAATTCTATTGCGCCCCACGGTCTGCTTCGAAACCGGTCTCATCCTACTATTGCGCGGTATCTTTCCGACAACGGGTACAATTCTGTTTTTATTCATCCGTTCAACGATATTACATATGACAGGGGAAAAGCTTACTCATATTACGGGTTCGATTCGCTGAAATTCGACGGACAGCTGGACGTTTCCATTCCTGATTTTTACGGATACGCGGATGATAACGCTTTATATGATCAAATTATATTCGAAATGAAAACCAGCTCCAAACCGTCGTTTATATTTGTCACCACCATGCAAAATCATCTCCCTTATACGGACGAAAAACTAGATGAATATGAATTCTATCTCCGGGGCATACAGCATACCAATAATGGTTTGGGTGAATTTATCAGCAGACTGGAAAATTTTGAACAGGACACCCTGCTTTTGTTTATGGGCGATCATCTTCCTTATTTTTCCGATATAAACAATTTTTATGACCGGAACGGTTTGTCAACGGGTGATATGCAAAAGATATATGAACAGCAATACCTGGTTTACAACAACTTCGGATTGAATGTAACTTTGCCGCAAAATAAAATTTCAACTTTCTTTCTTCCGTATGTCTTAATTGATAATATCGGGCTGCCAAAATCGCCGCTTATCGCTACAATGCTGGACAAGATGAATAAAACCCCCGTATATTCAACTTCCACGGGTTTTGATGACGAGCTTTTGGATATGCTGACTTATGACCGGATTAAAGGCGGGAACTATGCAGCGCGGACACCCTTGAATTAAAAATTATTTTCTGGTTCTGTACATCGTTTTATACATATTCCGTCTAATGAGAATATTCTTCACCGCCCGGGTTTCTTCTACACCCTGCGCTTTGTATGCCATCATCCCCTTCACGCCCTTTTGATATGCCATCAGGGCGGTTTTTTCATCGTATTTATCTAACAAGGGTTTCAATATGCTAATCCCTGCTAAAATATTTTGTTTCGGATCAAACAAATTATCTATTCCTTTTTTACTCAGCTTCTCTTTGTGGATTTCGTTTATTTGCATAAGCCCCCTGTCCACCGTACCATTGGTGTTCTGATTAACAGCTTCCGTCATGAACCGGCTCTCCCCCCATATTAACGCAAGGAGCAATTCGTATTCGATGTTGTTTTTTTCGCACAATGTATAAATATATTTCTGTAATTCCTTATCCAGCGGTACACCCGGGAGATATACGAAGTTTTCCGTTTTTTCAATTTCGGAGCCGGTTGCGAGAGGGTTGACCGGCGAAGCGCTTTCGTTAACGGAATTTTGCGGATTTAAGCTGTGTCCGCTGACCGTAAGCTTACGGTCAGGCATATCTGCCGGCATTATGCTGCGTGTCAGAAAAGACGTCATGGTGAATATTATTATTGCGACTGTAACGATAAGCAATACGAACGGAATCGCAATTATTAATTTTCGCATATTCTAAGCCATCCTTTTTTATGAAATTGCCGTTGAACGGGTGATTTCTTATGTTTTCCCGTGGATAACAGCGTTTTTAAAATTGCCATGCATAATTATAACAAATTGTAAAATTATATTTTGTCGAATTTACCGCCGATCTAATTTGTGAATAAATTTCAAATATATTGCAGTTTTATTGAAAATTTGTTGTCTTTAATATATAATAGACTTGCAGCATTAAAATAAGGAAATTGGGAGGTGCGCATATGCCTTTAAAAGTAAATACCGAATACCTTGCGCCGTTTGTCCAAAAGCATGAATATGAAGCCCTTGCCGGTTCTGTCAGGTCAGCTCATAATTCCCTGCATGAAAAATCCGGGCTCGGGAGCGAATTTTTAGGATGGCTTTCATTGCCGAAAGACTACGATAAACAAGAATTTTTGCGCATAAAAAAAGCCGCGCGTAAAATTAAAAACGACAGCGACGTTTTAATCGTTATCGGAATAGGCGGCTCATATCTGGGTGCGCGTGCTGCCATTGAGTTCCTTAAATCGCCGTACTACAACAATCTAAAAAAAGACACCCCTGACATATATTTCGCCGGAAATAACCTCAGTTCCGTTTACCTCAATGAATTGCTGGCTCTGTGCGAAGGCCGCGATTTCTCGATCAATGTCGTATCAAAATCGGGAACCACGGTAGAGCCTGCTTTGGCGTTCAGAATATTCCGCGAAAAGCTGGAAAGCAAATACACAAAAGAAGGTGCAAAAAACCGGATTTATTGCACAACAGACAGAGCACGGGGTAATTTGAAATCACTTTCGGATACCGAAGGGTATGAAACATTTGTGATCCCGGACAATATCGGCGGAAGATTTTCCGTACTGACGGCAGTGGGAATGCTGCCTGCTGCTGTAGCCGGGATAAATATAGATGCTGTTATGGCAGGTGCGGCTGATGCTATGACAGATTTTGAAAGCAACGATGCAAAACACAATGATTGCTGTAAATATGCCGTATTGCGCAATATATTTTACAATAAGGGTAAACAAACCGAATTGATGGCGTGTTATGAGCCGCGGCTTACCATGATGGTCGAATGGTACAAACAATTGTTTGGTGAAAGCGAGGGTAAGGATCACAAAGGATTGTTCCCCGCCGGTGTCGTTTTTTCCACGGATTTGCATTCATTAGGGCAATACATTCAGGACGGTTCACGATCCCTTTTTGAAACGGTTATTGATGTTAAGGAATCGCCGTCAGATGTATTCATCAAACAAGACCCCTCAAACTTTGACGGTTTGAACTATTTATCCGAACAAAACATGAGTGTGGTGAACCGGCGTGCTTTTGAGGGAACTGTACTGGCGCACACCCGGGGCGGAGTGCCGAATATTATTATAGAGATACCAAAAATCGACGAACAAGAGTTTGGGTATATGATATATTTTTTTCAGAAATCCTGTGCTGTTTCTGCTTATATGCTAGGGGTAAACCCTTTCGATCAGCCGGGAGTGGAGGATTATAAACGGAATATGTTCGCGTTATTGGGAAAACCGGGGTTCGAACAACTGTCAAAGGAATTAGGCATATTGGATATGCAAAAATAAAACTAAAATATGGGAGGGCTTTAGCATGATAAAATTAATTGTAGGAACCAAAGGAACAGGCAAAACAAAGATTCTTATCGACATGATGGAAAAATCCGAAAGAGAATCTAACGGTTCTGTGGTTTGCATTGATAAGGGCAGTAAGCTCCGGTTCACGGCAAACCATACTATAAGACTTATCGACATAGAGGATTACGGCATTTCCGGGCATGAAACTTTCGCCGGTTTTATTCTGGGTGTTCTTGCCGAAAATTATGATATTACGGATATTTTCATTGATTCCCTGATAAAAATAGTGGGACGCGATCTGGACAAGCTCGAAAATTTCTTTGCCGGAATCAACAATCATGCCAAAGATGTAAACATAGTCTTCACGGTTTCGGCTGATTTATCCGAATTGCCTGAAAATGTAAAAAAGCTTGCGATAACGAATTGATACTAATCCCATTTTAAAAACCGTTGAAAACGAGTGAGTAGTTTTTTAAGAAAAACGAATAACGAACGAAGTTTGAAACGATGATTTTAATGTGAGATTAGTATGAATCCGCCTATTTTCTTCGTTTTAATCCGGATTTGATCCAGTCATATAATTCGATAACAGCAAACCTCGGCTCATATCTCGGGTTGCTTCGGGTTAGTTTGGCGGCCGGGGGGCTAAGCACATCCTCGATCTTTTTGCCGCTCCTTTTGCTTCGCGGGTTTTGTTTGTCTGCCGTTTTTTTTCTGGCGGCGGGCACGCATAAAGGTGGGTAAAGAACGCACCACCAGTTTTTCCCGGTGCCTTCGCCCAGCGTCACCTGAACGGCGTTGTAATTTCCGGCAGGGAGGGTTATGTCCTCGTATGTACGCGTTGTAAAGTACATTTGGACGTGTTCCGCGCTCACATCATATTCGAACCCTTGTTTTGCGATTTCGTCGGCAGCAACGGATTCTATAATATCCAGTGTCTCCGATGCGTTCTTTTCGGCATCCTGATAATTTTTTGCACTGCGAAAGAACTCCGATGTGTCTCTCAATATTCGGTCGCGCACCGCAAGTTTGAGTTCCTGATCATTTGCTCCGTCTGAATTCGCCAGTATATGCAGTCTGTATACGTTATTGCGAATATCGTCACAGGCTCTGCCGAAGTCCAGCATACTTCCTGTCAGTACCGTAATTATCATCCCGGCAATCAATGCGATTTCGATTTTTTTAATTTTCAATTTAAATTCCCGCCTTTTAATTTTTGTACATTAATTATTGGCGGGTTTTCTTTTATGTATTCAAAAATATCGTGAATAATATTCTTTTGTTTCATCGCCGTTATTTTTGTTTTCGGCAAAACCGTTATTGATAATTTGATCGATTACGATTTTTGCGGCATCAATCGGTATCGCGAATCCTAACCCTTCGATTTCGAACCCTGAGGATTTTGCATTTACTATTCCTATCAGTTCACCGTACAAATTGAATAAACCTCCGCCTGAATTTCCCGGGTTTATCGCCGTATCGGTTTGCAGCAGTGACATAGTTTGCCCGTCTATGGTAATTTCACGGTCAAGCGCAGATATTATCCCCGACGTTACGGTTCCGCCCAGCTCTCCCAGAGGATTCCCTATCGCTATGGCTGTTTGTCCGACGAGCAATCCGGATGACTTCCCAAAAACCGCAGGATGTAAGTTTTCCGCTTCTATTTTTATTAAAGCGAGATCGTTGTTCGGATCCGCTCCGATCAGTTCGGCGCTATATTCGCGTTCGTCGCTCAACCTGACTTTTATCAGGCGCGCATCTTTTATTACATGACTGTTGGTAACAATGTAACCGTCCTCAGATATGATTACTCCGCTCCCTGCTCCGCCGCTCACAAATTGCCGCATCCAAATATCGTTGACAACTACCTCGGTGGTTATTTCTACCACCGAACTTTGAACACCGGCAATCACATCTTCGACACTCATCTTCTCCCTTACAGCACCATCTTCGGCAGTTTTCAGCGCCGACGGAATCAAATCCTTATTTTCTCCTGCCGGAAATTCAGCTGCCCCGGAAATGTCTGCATTGTTTTGGTAATTCATAAGATTCGCTCCCACAAACCCGAAAGCCGCCGAGCCAATCATGCAAACAGCGATCAACGCAGCATAAACCCTCATACGCCGGGGGCTTGTTTTTGCGATCCTGCGGACAGGCTTTTGAATATTACCTGATACCGGATAGTATGGTCTATCGTCCGCAAGGTACACTTCTGCCGCAGGCTTTTCCGCCGCTGTTTCCGGATTTGTGCAAAAACCCCCTTTTATATCCGAGAAGTCATTTTTTTCGTAATTTTCACGGTTTTCGTAATTTTCACGGTATTCACGGTTTTCACGGTTTTCGTAAATTTCAAACATTTTAATCTTCCTTTCAAATAATATTTTTTGCCGGCACATAAATCGCCGGGTTTTGCCGCACGCTTTAAAGTTTTTTTACTTCCCCGGACTTTTTGTGTTGCCTTGAATACCGGAATTATACATAATAAAAAAGGTGAATTAATGTTGGTTGCGTGAAAATATAAAAGGGATTTATCGAAATTATTTTCATTTTTTATATGTTTGATAATATTCGACAAATTTCGATGTGTGGTATGATATACAATTCTGCTATCATAAGTTTTCTATCTTCCCGCAATAATGCAATATTTTTTTGCATTATCTTTTTATAACGCCCCATTAGTTTATATTGATCCCAAGCTAAGAAATTCCTAAAAATCAAGTGAAAGTTTTGATACATGGCTTTTACGCAATTTTTTATCTGCATTTCCGGTTGGCTCTAGTGTTAGGAGGTATGATTTTGAAGTATGAATACAAGGTAGTGACGCAAAACTTAGCTCCGCAACAAATTAAGGATGCACAAAAAACAAAAATTTCACATAAAAATCTATCTATAAAGAACGATGACCCCTGCATATCCTACGGAATAAGTGTAAGCGATGAAAACGGTACTGTTGATACCATCATGGATATTCCGCTGGATCTTGAGTATCTTGAAATGCTTGTACAGCGATGCAACGAATTGAACTTATGCGTACATCACCTCCGGGATGTTGTGGAAGATTGCATTAAGGATATTTAATTGGGGAGCAACTTTTTAACATCCCTCTTGTGGATACCAATATCCAATTAAATAGTTAATAAAAAATCAAGTGAAAACTTTGATATATGGATTTTACGCCGATTTTTTATAGTTACTTTTATTGGATATTGGTACGATACTCTCTTTTTCAAATCTATTAAACCTTCGCGGAAACCATATTCTGCGGAATAAAAAATAGACCGTCCCGGTTTCCGGATTATACGGTCTATTTTTATTTAAGTTAAATAGTTTGGGGATTGGTCTTACACAAGCGGATTGCCAAAAGTAAAAATTTACTTTATGACCTTCAATACATCCTCGAGTTTTTCACAATAAACATCACAAATAGATTTTGTTCCGCTGGATTCAATATTTCCGCCGCCCACGCCGACTGTCGGGAAATTCCCCAAGCGAACCGAACATACACCTGCGCCGGAATCCTCAATTCCTATAATCTGATTCCTATACTCCGGGTCAATACCCAAACCTACCCGCGCAACTTCGGCATACAGCCACGGATGCGGTTTCGGCGAAAGTTCGCCCAGTGTTCCGACATCACCCTTGCGCAGCGGAAATCCGGCAGTAATAATCGCATCATAAAAATCTTTCGGATCCCCCATTTTTAGTGTTCTGAAAGCATCCAGAATTTCCGGCCACGCTTTTTCATACAACCCTGAAGTGACAAGTCCGATTTTCACGCCCATATCTTTAAGTTCCAACAAGAACTCCTTGATCCCCTCTACGGGTACGAACGCGCCTTCACGGCCTCTTCCCTCCATAATTTCTTTCATTTCGCGATGGGTATGTTCAAAATAAAATTCGCGAGCCTTATCAACGGATTCACCGGGACAATATTTTTTTATACAATATTGTAAATGCTCCGAAACACTATGCCCCGAAACGAAGGGCAAATCCGCTTCTTCAAGCTCAAACCTCGGATTACCCAGCATACTCGCAGTAGTCATTTCTATAATCCAAATCCAAAATTCCTCGCTGCGAACGCTGGTACCGTCCAGATCCATCATTACGGCTTTTAAGGGCTTTTCTATTTTTGTTTCTTCTATCGGATAATATGCCGGATAACCCATCGCAGATTTTACATAACAGATAGTTTTATTTTGTTCGCCGAAAGCAATAAACTCAACTTTTCTGTCGCCGGTTGCGGCAATTTCGGTTACCCCGTTTTTGCCCGTTGCAAAGTTTCCGTCACTGCACGTCTCAAGCCGGATCAAATCACCGTTCGCCGGGAATGTTCCCAGTTTGGGAAAGATTAAATCGCTCATATTATTCTCCTTTTGTGAATACAAAATGTTTTTAATTCAATTTTAATGTCACAATCTTATGCGGCGCCGCCTTAACGGTGAACTTGCCGCCGTCGACAGCGATGTCTGCTTCTTTTACAGATTCGTCCATACGCAGCTTTGACACCGAAGTTACGGGCAATAAACTTTCTGCCGTGACATTAATTTCCCTTTCGGTAGAATTCCACAACCTGACGATCAAACCGTCGCCGTTTTCGGCTTGCTTGACCGCAGAAACCATAATGTCGCCCGGATCACTGTCAAGTTTCAAAAAGCTCGCGGCAGACGGAAGGCTTCCTGCTCTCGACACCCCTTGAACGGCTTTAATATCTACTTTATAGTCATACGCCGTTGTAAGCACTTCGCCGGTTCTCCAGTCGCCGGAATGGGGATAAAGCGCGTAATTATATTCAAGATCACCAAAGGAATGCTGTCCGGTATGTTTGTCCAGCTCTTCAACATTCATATTAGCGTTCGCCGTCATATAGGCACGCTGTGTACGCAGCAGTGTAATCGAAATAGTGCGATTTTCATCGTCCTGGATTTCGTATTCGCGTAAGCCTTTGCTCATAAACGCAAGTCCTTTGTTTTCTCCGCTCAAATCCACAAAGGTTTGCATCGGCTGGAATGCGAAAAATTGTTCTGCGTTATCCAGATTTATCGTATGCTTAACGGTACGTTTCGCAACATCCCACGCACTTTCCGAAACCGCCCAGTCGGTTTTTATTCCGCTCGGGAAGTTGACCCACAACTTATGGTCGCGTGCCTCATTACGCAGTTTTGTATTTATCGAGAGATATTTTGCTCCTTTTTCTAACGAGAGTTTTGTTGTGATCGGAATGTTTTTGTATTCGCGTGTACGATCTCCCTCGTCGATAGTCGCCGCTCCGGGAACACGCAAAGTAAGTTCAATTTTAAACACACCACGCAGTTCGTTGGTTTCCATCATTGTGATCGTCGCCTGGCATCCATGACTTGTCACTACATGGTTGCGTGTCGGTTTTACGCTCACATGCGCACTCCCCACTTCGCCGCTGTCGGTGAAATAGTGCATATTTTCCATCAGATGTCCTGTGTTTTTATCAAGCATGGAGAATGTGCCGTTCTGGTTGATTTTTACCTTGATATTTTCGTTTTCCAACGTCCCGCCGTCCCGGGCTATAAGAGGACGGTTCGATCCTATTTCCGGATGATGCACAATATTCGCCGGACGGATCCTCAGAGCATAGGATGCGTAACCCATCGCCGGAACTTCTGCATCAATCAGCAGACGCAGCCTTTTGGCCGGGAATTTAATAGCCTTGGTGTCGAGTTCCCGTTCGATTCCGATAAGTACATCCTCTCTTGAAAGTTCTTCGTATTTTATGATGTTCCCGTCTTTATCCACTATATCATAGAACAAATCGCCCGTGGCTGTACCACCCACGCCGGTATCAACGCTCTTGCTCTTTTTCTGCGCCTTGGGTATATCGAGAACGAGCGGCATTACAGACTTGCGCGCAAAAGGCTGGGTATTAAACAATGTTATCACATGGTCGCTGTCTTTAAAGTCTTTAGCAGTGTCCAGATTGCTGAAAATCGAAATCATGCTGCGCGAAACAACCTCTTCCGCAACGGTTTTGGCGATCGAAAAGTTATACATCATGTCTTCATGCGCAAGATCTACCGCCGCGCCGCAGATACTGTCATGCGCATGATTTTTTAATAATGCAGACCATGCTCTGTCCAGATTTGTGCGCGGATATTCCTTACCTAATCTCCAGGCTACGGCTGCCAGAGGTTCGGCAAGGTTGATAAGGTTATTTTCCACTATTTCGTTGAACAACTTGATTTTTATACGGGAAGAGTGGGTCGCGCCCAGTAATGCGTTAAACGCTCCGATTTCAGAGGTTGTGTACCGCAATTCCCCTTTGTGCCGGTGCATTTCGCTTTCCGGAAGCGCGTCACGGATCGTATCCATATAATCATCAAGTGACATTTGCACAAATTCTATGTCGTCCGAAACAGCGTTCAGTTCGCTAATAAGTTTAGGCAGGTATTTATAAGGTTCATCGTTATCTTCCATATTCAATGCCAGAAGCTGATCTTTTATCACATAGGGCATAGCCTGATCTGCGGCTTCTTTTATTGCGGCTTTAAGAACCGCCGGATCATGGTTAAAGTCAAAATCTTCAACCAATGCTACAAACGCTTTATCATAAAGTCCCATATCCGCCGGATGTGCCGGTTCATGAGCGCGGTCGTAGGTATAACCCAGATCCTTGGAGGGTTTGCCTAAAACCACAGGCTGATGGACATAGAAAAACCAGTTTGTACGGGTAACTTCATCAAAGGTGCGTAAGGTGTCCAGCGTAGAACCGTCCGAACCCTCCCATTTGAACAACGGAAGTTTCGGCATATGCTTGTTGGTTCCGCGGTAGAATATAGCCGTATCAATTCCAAACCCCTGATAAAGCTGCGGCATTTGTGAATGCTGCCCGTAGGAAGTTGCTGTGTAGCCGGATTTCATTCCGCCGCCGAATTCTGATGACATTCTGTGTCCCAGTAACAGGTTTCTGATAAGGGATTCCGGGGCAACCGTGTTGGTTTCCGGTAAAGTATACCAGTTTACAACGATCATGCGCCCTGATTTGATAAGCTCGGCAAGTTTTTCTTTCTTTTCCGGACGGATATCGAGATAGTCTTCTAAAACTATCATACCTCCGTCAACGCAAAAGCATTTGTATTCGGGTACCGTGTCCAAAACATTGATAATGTTGTCCATCAAATCAACCAAACGAAGCTTGGACTGTTCTGCGGTGTGACGCCACTCCCTGTCCCAGTGGGTTCCGCTGACAACGTGCATTTGATACTTTTTGCCCATTAATGAGCCCTCCTACATAATCTAAATTTTAAGCAGCCTTCAAAACCCTGTTTATCGCGGAGCGGGTTTTTAAGGTCACCTTTAGAGACAAAAATCACAGACAGTCCCTATATTATTTCATTATAAAAACTGTCTTAAAATGATACTACACCTTTTTCAAAGAATTACAATACGAAACAGACAAGGTTTACAAAATGTTCACAACTCTTTCGGGAGACTGGCATTGCAAATTTATTCGGAGTAATCCTAATCAAAATCACTCCGAATAATTTATTCTATTTTTTTATCTTTTTATACGGTTCGTATTCGCGGTTTTGCGCTTCGGCTACTCCTTTGTTTGTTATCCTGCCTTTGTATACATTCAAACCCTTCATCAGTGCCGGGTCTGACTTCATGGCTTCTTCCGCACCCATATTCGCTATCTTTAATGCGTAGGGCATGGTGGCGTTGGACAAAGCAAAGGTTGAAGTCCGCGGAACAGCACCCGGCATATTCGGCACAGAATAATGAACGATTCCGTGCTTGACAAAATACGGATTTTCGTGATTGGTCAGCTGGTCAATAGTTTCAATTGAGCCGCCCTGGTCTATTGAAACATCCACCAAAACCGAACCGGGACGCATTTTTTTAATCATATCTTCGGTAACGATTTTAGGCGCTCTCGCACCCGGAACCAGCACAGCGCCCACTATCAGATCTCCGCCGGTCACGGATTTTTCCACATTGCAGCTGTTGGAGACCAGAGTCACTACGCGGCTGGAAAGAACATCGTGGATATAAGATAAACGCTCGATAGACAGGTCAATTATAGTTACCCTTGCACCCAAGCCAACTGCCATTTTAGCCGCGTTAATACCGACTATTCCACCCCCGATAATAACAACATGACCAGGTGCCACACCCGGAACCCCACCAAGTAGGATGCCGCTGCCCTGATTGGATTTTTGCATTAAATACGCACCTACCTGAATCGACATACGCCCGGCAATTTCGCTCATGGGCGCAAGCAAAGGCAGTGTCCCGGATTCTTTTTGCACCGTTTCATACGCTATTGCCGTAACCCCGGTTTTCAGCAAGGCATCTGTTTGCCGGGTGTCCGGCGCAAGATGAAGATATGCAAATATTATCTGACCTTCGCGCATCAGCGGATACTCCGGCGGCAATGGTTCCTTTACTTTGTAGATCATATCAGCGGTTTGGTATATTTCTTCGGGCGTGTTCAGGATTTTCGCTCCTGCTTCTATATACTCTTCATTGGAAAATCCGCTTCCGACTCCGGCATTGTTTTGGATATAAACCGTATGCCCCTCAGCGGTAAAGCTTTTCACCCCGGCGGGCAGTATCGCTATTCTGTTCTCAAACGCTTTGATTTCTTTCGGAATTCCTACTATCAAAATTTTTCCTTTCTGTTACCCTTTTTACAGCGTAACTCTTAACATTTTTAATTTTTAGAGCAACCGTCCCTTAGTTAGGCACTTGAATCTGACCTCTGCCGCTACAGGAAAAGCAGGTACTTTCGTCTCTGCCGTTGTTACAGGTCGCGCAATAATGCCTTTGATTGTTGATCATTATATATCCTCTTCCGCTGCAAAGAGCGTGTGTGCGAGATGTAAAGCCGCGGCCGAAACAGCTTCTGCATTGTTCAAACCGGAACTGCGGTGTTATGGGTGTATTGTTATTATTATTGTTGTTCGGCGGTGTCGTATTTGAATTTGATCCGTTTGACGGCGTTGTTCCGCGGACTGTGACCCGACACCTCCGGCTCCTCCCGTTCCAGGTAGTTCCCGTGATCACTGCCGTTCCCGGACTGCATCCCGTAACTGTGCCATTGCTTGATACCGTAGCTATCGCGGCATCCGAGGTCGTCCATGTCACGGTCGCCGGGTTTGTATTGCGCGGGCTCAATGCTGCGCGAAGCTTTACCGTTCCGTTAACATTTATAGGCACTCTTGTTCTGTTGAGCTTTATGCTTTTCGCAGGCGTACCCACGATTACTCTGCTTAATGCTTTCTTTTTTCCGTCTTTTGTAGTGACCGTTATAATCGCCGCTCCTCTTTTTCTTGCGGTTATTCTTCCCTTTTTTGTGACAGATACTACTTTCGGATTGCTGGATTTCCAGGTGACATTCCGGTTTTTCGCATTGGACGGTGATATAGCCGCATTCAATTGAAATTTTTCTCTTCTCGAGAGAACAAGTGAAGAACGATTCAACTGCACGGACTTTACCTTGATCACGCTGAAACGCGCCTGCAATTTATCCGATTGAATCGCATTGAAAGCGTAGGATGTACTAGATGAAACTTTAGTTTTTCCGCGAAACCAGCCGTCAAAGGCATAACCTTTGTTCGCCGTTGCTCTGAGCGTAACACGCGTTCCGTGGTTAAATGTACCGCCGCCGGAAACTTTTCCGTTTTTTCCCGAAGCCGCGGTTATGCTGTAGCGCCGTAAAACAAAACGGGCGTTAAGCGTTCTTGCGGCAGTCGCATTAAAACTGTAGACACTGTTCGCGGAAACACGCGAGCCACCCGAATACCAGCCATCAAAATTATATCCCGCATATGCGACCGCTCGCAGTGAAACATTGGCATTGTGATTATAAGTACCGCTTCCGAAAGCAACGCCGCCTGTTCCGGATGCCGCGGTTATTGTATAACGTTTCAAATTAAACCGCGCCTGTATGGTTGCATTTACGGTCGAAGTAAAGCTGAACGGATTGTTTACGCTGACCCTTGTGCTTCCTACATACCAGCCGTCAAAATTATATCCCGTATTCGGAGTTGCCTGCAATGTCGCTCCTGCGCCGGAGTCGATTTGTATATTATTGCCTGAGGTACCGGAAATAGACGCAGAACCTCCTGCGGCAGCCGTTACCGTTACCGTTATCTTTTCAGCTATGATTCTATAGTTTATTCCTTGGTTTACCGCAGTTTGATGCGCGGTTGAATTTTCAGGACATAAGATGATAAGATTATCGCAATTTTCAAACGACGGATCTCCGCCGATATAAGTGACACTTCGGGGTATGGTCAGTTCGGTCAGCGCCGCACACCCGCTAAATGCCCATAAATTAATACGGGTTACACCGGATGGCACAACATATGAACCGGATTTCCCTGCCGGATACTGTACAATGTACGTTTTATTTTTATTAAATAATACACCGTTTTCGCTCGTGTAATTCGGATTATCGGAAGCAACATTTATTGTCGTCAGCAGCTCGCACTTGGCAAATGCTCCCGCGCCGATATTGGTTAAAAAAGCCGGAATTGTTACCGTAGTAATTTTAGTGTTCTCAAACACGTTTTGACCGATCCAGGTCACGGAAACCGGGATATTTATGCTTGCAAGATTTGTGTTCCAAAACGCAAAATTCCCGATTGTCTCCAGCGAATCAGACAACGTCACACTCGTGAGCATACTGCAATAACCAAAAGCAGAGCTGCCAATTTCAATAACGCTGTTCGGAATAACCACACCTGTCACGGTCTCATTCATCCGAAAAGCACTGCTTCCGATTACCCTTACGGGAAATCCGCCAAGTGAACCGGGCAAATTAATATTCCCGCCGATTCCGTTGTATTTGGTGATCGTTGCCGCACCGTTAGAAACGGTATACTCATAATCGCCTTCCGTCAGCGTGTTTGCGGTTACGGTTACATTCGCGGTCACAGAAACCGACAGTACAAACAACAGTGCCAGACCGGCGGCAAAAACTCTCTTTAATACTCTCATATTCTCTCAAACTTCTCCTTTTTATAATTTATTTAAAAACGGAATAAAGCCGATACTTAGTACAAGACCTTATCCTCCAAAGTACGAGAAGTGCATATAATCGGAAAAAGATGCGCCCCAAAGGAAACCGTATTTTCGCATAGTACGCACGACCACGCCGTTTGTTTTCATGGAGTAGGGATTTTTCCCCGGTTTCCAGAATGAACCGACCACGCCGGGCATATAATTTTCGTTGGGATTAATGTCAATCGCAACCCCCATTTTATGTTTAGAGGTTGAATTATCACCTCTCCACGAATATCCCCCTATGTCCTTAATCGGGAATTTTTCTTTCCCTCTATAAATCTCCCTGAATATCTGGCGTACCGTTGGTGCTATCTTTTTATGCACCGTCAGCCATCTGTTTTTAGTAATTTTTCGTCCGCCGGCTCCGAAGTCCCAAACCCGGATCGAAATATTTACCATGTTTTTTTTAGCCGCTGTATCCGATGGATAATGCCCGTATTTCCTTTTTCCGAAAATTCGTCTCGTTTTTCTTTTCCAGCTTTCCGCGGCATAGCCGTAATTATCCATTACACGGGTTTTTGCTTTGGATATGTCGCCCAGCAGCCGTCCGCTTTTCAGGGTTGTATACGCAACAATTCTATAATGATAAAATATACCGTTGGTCAAGCGGCTTACAGTCAGGCTCTTTTTTGATTTGCCTTTTATTGTTTTTATTTGCTTGAATTTCCCGTTATCAGCCGCTCTGTAAATGATGTACCCCTGCGCTTTGGGTACCTGTGTCCATGTCAAACGTACAGTATCCGGTTTTAAGCGTTTAATGTTTTTTATTGAAGGGGCAGTTAGGGTGACTACAACCGATTTTTCACGGGAATATGCTCCATATCCATATTCTGTCCCCGCAACAGTAAAGGGACGGATGCGGTAATAATATCTTTCTCCGAGTTTTCGTCCAACATCGTTGTAGGATTTTGCCTTATTGTTTGTTGTATGGATTACCTTGAAATCACTGTTTGACTTTGCAGAGCGTTCAATAACATATCCCTGCGCCCCGGCTACCGTATTCCACTTGATATTAACCGTTTTTTCGTTCCAAGAGGAAACCGACGATTCAACCTTGGCAAAAGGGATATGAACCATAATTATATTGGAAAAAGAACCGAATGTTTTTTGTGTTTCCGAACCGGTCTCAAATTCAACATAAGCCCGAACCCGGTAATAATATTTAATTCCGTGTTTCAGGTCTGCATCGTCAAATGAAGTGCTGTTTTTACCTTGGGAATCAAATATGGTTTTATATTCTATGTCAGAATTGACGGAACGCTCCAAAACATAACCATCCGCCCCGTCAATTTCACTCCATACGATCTCTGCATTGTTTGCTTCTATAAAAAATCTCAGCGTTGTTTGCCCGAGGGGAATCACCGCGCTCAGTACATCAGAAAATTCGCCGTATATAATACTGCGGTTATACCGTCCATCAATATTTTCCATGTACATATATGCGCGTATTTTATAATAATACCTAATGTTAACGCTCACATCATCGTCATAATAAGAATCATAGCCGCTGTAAATATCATCCAGCAGAATAAAATTCCCATTTTCGCCGGCGGAACGGTATAATTCATAACCATCAACCGAAGGGATACTTTCCCAGCTAACAGTTATTCCCCGATTGTCTGCCGAAGCTACGGATACAAGCCGCACTTTCGGCGGTACCACCGCAGAAGCCCGCACAGCTAAAATCAACGCTCCTTGCAAAAAAAGCAGGAAAAATATTGCAATAAACAGCATATACTTAAAAAGAGTGTGTTTTATTATATTTTTCATATGAAATTCATTCTGCCTTTTTATCGGGGGCGGACAGTACTTTTAATTTGATGTGATTAATTCCACAAAGATATCCGCTATTGCCGGATCAAAATGTTTACCCGATTCTTTGCCGATGATTTTAACCGCTTCATCTTTGCTCAACTCTTTTTTATAAGGACGTTCGGAGATAAGCGCATCATATACATCCACAACCGCAAGGACACGCCCGTGCAAAGGTATGTCCGTTCCCTGCAGACCGTACGGGTATCCTTTTCCGTCCCAGCGTTCATGATGAAAACCGGCAAACAACATAGCGTTATGCAAAAAACGCTCGTCACCGGTTTTACTTATTATCTGGTTTATTATTTGCTCGCCCTCATAAACATGGGTTTTCATTATCTCATATTCATCGGCGGTAAACACTCCGGGTTTATTTAGGATCGAATCGGGTATTCTAACCTTGCCTATATCATGCAAACGTGTCGAACCGGCAAGAAAGGATATATCCATCGTTTCCAGTTCTTCTTTGTATACGCCTTTCTCTTTCATCGCTTCCAAAAGTTTTTCGCAATAACGCATTGTGTTTTCAACGTGTCCGCCTGTGACATGATCCCGCCTTTCGATAATATCAGCCAAAACCGAAATGATCGCGTTTTTCATGGCTTCGAGTTTTTCGGATCTTTCGCGGACAATGCTGTCTATGTGCAGATGAGTTCTTACACGGTTAAAAAGAATCGGCGCGGAAAACGGTTTGTGGATAAAGTCCACCACACCGAGTTCAAAACCTTTAACTTCCGTGGATGTATCACCCTTACCCGTTAAAAATATAACCGGGATGTTTTTATAATCCTCGTATGATTTAAGCAGTCTGAGCGTGTCAAAGCCGTCCATACAAGGCATTTTTATATCCAGCAAAATCAAATCCGGTTTAGTATCTTCGAGCATAAGAAACAATTTTTCAGCGGATGGTAAAGCTATGGCATTGTAGTGTTCTTCCAAAACGTGTTTAGCCATAGCCAAATTTGTACCGTTATCGTCAACTATAAAAATCGTTTTTTTCATATACCGTCCCCATTCCCGACAGAAGACAAAAACCGCGGGGTGTTTTAATAAAATTTGCCTCCTGAAGCTTCCTTATTATATGAACGTTCCCTTACACCGAACACTTTATTAGAATTCCGGTGTAAGGGATGATGAGATCATAACATCAATAACGTTCTGGATGTAACAATGCTATTTAAAACGTTTCCTGTTCAACAGGTTCAACAGGTTCAACAGGTTCCAACAGGATTTTTTAATACTTGCTTCCTCCTCTTGGAGCCCCGAAATCATACGATGCTATTTCCGGCGGTTCATTTGCTGCCGGTGCGGATTCAGAAACGGCTGCTGCTGAGAGGGATGCCGCATTCTTTGTGGAATCCTTAAGTTTAAATTGCTTCACAAGATTTTCCAGCGTATCTACCTGTGCGCTCATTTCTTCAGCCGACGCGGCACTTTCCTGAGCGGTCGCACTGTTTTGCTGGACGACCTGGGTGACTTGATCTATACCAATATTGATCTGAGATATAGCACTGGACTGGTCATTGGAGGATTTCGAAATTTCGGTAACGATTTCTGCGCTGTCGTTAATACCTTCCACAATCTTTTTGAGGGATTCGGATGTATCCTTGGCTATATTAAGACCAAGATGCGCTTTTTCAACCGAGTTTTCGATAAGTCCGCCGGTATTTTTCGCAGCTTCCGCACTCTTGGATGCAAGATTACGAACTTCATCCGCAACTACCGCGAAACCTTTACCCGCCGCGCCTGCTCTTGCGGCCTCTACCGCCGCGTTGAGCGCAAGGATGTTGGTCTGGAACGCTATATCATCAATAACCTTGATAACCTTTTCGATTTGGCCGCTCGCTTCGTTGATTTCTTCGATAGCTTTCATCATTTCGTCCATTTCGCCGCTTCCTCTTTCGGCATTGAGTTTGATTTCATCCGCAAGACTCGAGGCTTTATCCGCCATGACAGCGTTTTCTTTGGTTTTTTCGGATATGCTTGAAATGGAACTGCTGAGTTCTTCAACCGAAGCCGCCTGCTCGGTAGAGCCCTGTGCCAGTGATTGCGCTCCGTCTGCTATTTGCTTGGAGCCAATGGCAACCTGTGTAGTGGCGGAATTTATTTGACTTAAAGTAGAATCGAGGTCATTGTTCATCTTTCTCAGGGATACACCCAGGGTATCTTGTTCGGACGTGACCGAAATATCATTCGACAGATCGCCTTTTGCAACCGTTCCAAGTTCATCGGCAATTTCGGAAATACGATTGATGAACGCTGCGGTCGAAGATATGCACTGACCAACTTCATCTTTAATCTGTGCGTATTTTCCTATGACAACTTTATCGTCTTCTCTCAGGGTAATGTCGCCGGTAGCGGCTGCTTTTTTCATAAAGGTTGTAAGAACCGCCATGGGTTTGCTGATAAGACCCGAAATATACAACGATATAATCAGGGATACAGCGATACATATTGCTAAAACAACAATAATTACTATTAAGAGCATTTGGAACAACTGTGTCGAAGCTACATTAGCCGCATCCGCATCTTCAACTTTTATTGTCATACAGTCGTTAAGGTTATCTATAACTTTATTGATTCCTGCGGTCAGCGTGTACATATCTTCTTTCAAGTCGTCTTGTGAAACGTTATTCTTCGCATTTGCTAAGATTCTTTCCAGCCCCGGCCTGAATTCTTCATTATATGTCTTGATAGCCTCATCGTATAGTTCAATGTTTTTTTGCGTGCTTTCCGATACTTTTTTCTTTGCAATATATTCGTCAAGATTTGTTTTGTAGTCCACCATTATCTTTTCAAACTCAGTAAACTCTCTTTTCATGTTGCCTTCAACATTAGCCAATTCCTCAGCATCGCCGGCGTACAGAATAGTTTGGCGGACTTCCACGCGCAACTGCTGCGCATATACCAAAGCTGCGGAAATTTCGGCAAGAGGTTCCGTTTGATAGACGTACATATCTTCCGCGGATGTGTTGATCTGCAGCATACCAATGATTCCTACTGCGCCCACAATGACGCTCAGAATAATGGCAATCATAAAGCCTACTATCAACTTCATTGATATTTTCATGTTTTTCATTTTTTTCTTTCTCCTTACTGCCTTTTGTTATTTATTTTGTTTTTTTGCCTGACATTAATTATATAGATGTTTCCGGTCATATTCAACACCTGAAATAATAGTTAATTAACATTTTTTATAACCACTAAAAACAGGTTTTTGTTTTCGCAAAACACCCCCTAAAAATATTTCGTCCCTAATCAAAGTTATTATTATCGCCGTTTTTCCATATCATTTCGAATATTTCAGCGATCCGTTCATTTTTACCCTCCAGCTTCAAATATCCAAAAACCGCTTCCAGTCCGGTGGCGGTTCTGTATTTTGCCGGAGTTGAATTTTTCGGAACGGTACTGCCGTTGGCGTTACGCCCCCGGCGGAATATATCCAATTCTTCGGCTGTTAAAAATAACTCGATAGTCCGAAATGCTTTCGCCTGCGCATCGGAACACACATACTTCACTGCCGCGCTATGCAATTTCGAAACCGGCATATCGCCGCCGGACACTATTTTCTCACGCACCAGCAACTCAAAAACCGAATCACCCAGAAACGCCAATGTGAGCGGACTAAAATTTTTATGTTTATTCACAATATTAATACCTGTAATTAAATTCCAATCCCATTATATTAACCACTTCACCGTCTTCAATTCCCATTTCTTCTAATTTATCTATAATCCCACTCGAGCGCAGAACACGCTGGAAGTATTGGAGTGACTCGTAATCGTCAATATTCACCGAATGAAGAACGGGTTCAAGCCACGGCGCATCCACAACATAAATGTCGCCTTCACGGGTAACGTTAAACATTCGCCCGTTTTCCGGAGCCGGCGGGACATATTCTACAGCGAAAGGTTTCGGCGCAGGCAGTTCGGATAATTTTTGGTATATTACATTAACAAGCTCCCGGATTCCGGCTGAGGTCGCGGCGGAAATCGTATATAGCTGCTGATTTTTGTTTTCAATATACTTTGTGAAAGCGGTTATACTTTCGCTGTCAGCTATATCGCATTTATTGCCTACCACGATTTGCGGCCGTTCGGCAAGTTCGGGATTAAAGTTTTTCAATTCCTGCAAGACGGCTTCATAGTCATTGCAAGGATCACGCCCCTCGTGTCCGGATATATCTACCAGATGCACGATAAGCCGGCAACGCTCTATGTGGCGCAAGAACCGGTGTCCCAATCCTGCCCCCTCACTCGCTCCTTTTATTAGCCCGGGTATGTCCGCCATCACAAAAGAGCGTTCTTCTCCTACCCGAACCACACCCAGAGCTGGGGAAAGTGTAGTAAAGTGATAATTCGCGATCTTAGGTCTGGCCGCGCTTACCGCCGAAATAAGGGTAGACTTTCCGGCGTTCGGAAAACCCACTATGCCCGCATCCGCAAGCAGTTTTAGTTCCAATATCAATTCAAATTCTTCGCCCGGATAACCCGGTTTCGCAAATCTCGGAGCTTGACGTGTCGGTGTTGCGAATTTCGCATTACCTTTTCCGCCTTGTCCGCCATGCGCAATAATGACCGGCTCATCCGTAGATATGTCGGCCATAATCATTTTGCTTTCGGCTTCTTTGACCAGAACTCCGGGCGGAACCTTTATAATCAAATCGTCTCCGCTTTTGCCCGTTTTGTTTGAGTTTCCGCCTCTTTCGCCGTTTTTCGCGAAAAATGTTTTTTTGTATTGAAAGTCTGTAAGTGTAGAAAGGTTACTGTCGGCGATTATTATAATATTTCCGCCTTTTCCGCCGTCGCCGCCGTTCGGTCCGCCCGCCGGAACATATTTTTCCCGCCGGAATGAAACCGCGCCATCGCCGCCGTCGCCCGCTTTTACCTTTATTTTTGCAACATCAATAAACATACTTATCCAAAACCTAAATTCCCGCGCTATACACGCTGACCTTTTTCCGGCTTGCACCCATACGCTCATATTTTACTTTTCCGTCAATTTTTGCAAACAGCGTATCGTCCGAACCTCGTCCTACGTTTACTCCGGGATGAATTTTCGTGCCGCGCTGACGTACCAAAATATTCCCCGCCAACACATACTGACCGTCCGCTCTTTTGGCTCCCAGCCTTTTGGATGTGCTGTCACGTCCGTTTCGCGTGGAACCCATACCTTTTTTATGCGCCATTATTTTCATCCTCCCTTTTCGTTTCTTTTGTTTCTTTCGGTTCTTTTTTCGATTTTTGTTTCGCTGATTCAATCGCATCTATCCGTACCAATGAATACGGCTGTCTGTGTCCTTTGGTCCGTTTGTAGTTTTTTCTGCGCTTGTAGGTAAATACCGTTATCTTTTTTCCTCTTCCGTTTTTCAGCACCCGCGCTTTAACTTCCGCTCCCTTGATAAAGGGTGTTCCCGCTTCTAATCCGTTTTCTCCGGCAAGCACTGAAACTTTGTCAAAAACAACATCGGTTTCCTTTTCTGCATCCAGCTTTTCGATGAACACTTCATCGCCCACACGCACTTGATACTGTTTTCCGCCGGTTTCAATAACCGCGTAGTTCATTTTACATATTCCTTCTTTCAAATTAGGGCTCGCAATAAAAAGGTGACATAAGTCCGATTAGAAACCGAACCGACATTCTTAACTTTTTTAGTTTACACAAAGCAAATTCTAAAAAATCATACCTTTTATTAGCGGCGAAAATTATGATACCACACTTTTTTTAGTTTGTCAACGAAAAATTTGCAAATCAATCCGTCGTGAGCAATTTGTAGAATGAATTGCCCGGAAGATGTTTTTGAATAATTTCGTTTGCTCATTCAAGCCCGTCAAATAAAGGGGTTTTTGAAGCGGCAAAAAACCAATCGTCCCCAAAAACACAGAGAAAAGCACCCCCTGATGTGGTATACTGTTTTTGTTATGAAAACAAACCGAAAGGGCGGGCTTTATTTCTATCATTGTATCACAAATTAATCTGTTTGACTATAGCGAAATTGAAAAATTAGGCGATCTCGAAAGATTAGATTTGGCTTTCGACAGAATAGACCTCCTCGAAAACCACTTCGCGACGTATGAACGGAAGATTTCCCGTCACGCGGTGTTAATTTATCCTCAAATATCCATGATATTCTCGTCAAAATTGCCTTGTTTGACGAAAAATCATCTGTGTTCATACATCACGTTTTAATTTCCGAGGAGGTCTAATAAACGACGAAAGTCTCATGCAAAAACTTGAAGCAAAACGCGGAAATGGCCGTGACGGCTATCCCGTTCGGGTGATGATGTTGAAACCGCCCCCCAGTGGCGTATTCTGTGACAGCAGCTAATGCTGATGAGAAAAAAGAGATGATAAAGCTCTTGGAATCGCCATTATTGTCCAACGAAGAACGCCGTAAAATAGTGGAATATCTGCTGCTTGACCGTGGATATGACAGTACCGATATGATAAGATCCGTGAAGAAGGCAGGGATTATCCCGGTGACAGTCTTAAATTCAAGCGGATTTACAAAGGCAGAACGGCAGTTGAGCGTCTGAACGGCAGGCTTGACAGGGATTATATGTTCGAGGATCACTGTATCCGGGGACTCAAAAAGATGACATTGATGCTCGGATTGTCGATGATAATTATGAACGAAATGGCTGTTGGGAAACTTAAAAACGGCAAAGAGAAAATCAAGTCGCTGAAAAATACCGCTTGACAAGATTTTAATAAAATATCGCAAAAATAACCGCAAGCGGTCTGTTAAAGTTGCCGCAAAAACAATTCGTTGCCATTTGTTTCCATTGTTGCGCCGGTGTGCCCGGTTTTCCAAGCAGTGTTTGATGATATGGCGGGGGCAAACGAAATTATTCAAACTTACAATAACTTGACACGGACCTCATTTTTTTACCCAAAGTGGGTCATATCATTTGACAACGCAGATTTTACACTAAGCATCTTTGTCGAAAGGGGTTGTATCGTGGATAATTTTGTGTTATAATTATTAAACCAAGTCGGCGAATCAAATTTTTATTAATGAAGGAATAAAAGTGTAATATGAGTAAATATGTTGAAACACTTACAAATATGGGAAGACCTGAATCAGAAATTGAATCTTATCAAAAAAAGACTGCCGAAAGACCATCATCGTTTTTTAGATTTCGTCCTATTAACATTGGCAATCTTCCTTGTAGACTCACAGAGATGGAAGGTCAACTTTTTTTACAACCGCATAAAAAACTAAATGATGTTTTAGATCTAACTATTTTTGACAAGTCCATTACTGATTTCGATGATATGGGGAACGAATTGATTGAAGTGTTAGGAGACCAGTATTTTGATGAAGCAACTCGAAAGCTAACGCCTACCGAAATATCTCGTGTTAGGGTTGCTGAAAATAAAATGAAAACCTTAAAAGTAATTCTGAGAGAAAAATACGGCGAAGATTTTGTACGAATTTTTGATAAAGAAATTGCACAAGCTTACGATGACAGCTTGAAAAGGGGGATCAAAATTTGGGAGAGAATTCGAACAGCTTGCTTTGGTGTAGAACTTATCAACTTCCCTATGTGGCATTTCTATGCAAGCGATTATAGCGGTATTTGTTTGGAATACGCAGAAGAAGACATCCCTATGTTGGAACCTGTAATTTATACCGATGACTTACCCGAACATAAAAATGTGATTATGTCTATATTAAAAACAGGAAAAATTTTCGCTATAAAAGAGTTTTGTGAAGTATGCTGTCTTCACAAAATCACACAATGGAAATATGAAGATGAATGGAGATTATTGGATGCCGAGATTGATGAACGTTTTGGGGAAGTACCGGAACCTCCTCTTGATATTCAACAGAAAATAGAGAAATATATTGAGCAAAAGCTTGACGAAAACCCCGACTTTGATGTCAGCGATATAGCAATCGAAGATATGACCGCACTCTATTCTGATGAAAATTATAACGAAAA
This sequence comes from Oscillospiraceae bacterium, assembly GCA_009778115.1. GTDB lineage: Bacteria > Bacillota > Clostridia > Oscillospirales > Ruminococcaceae > WRME01. The sequence continues at coordinate 62,199 of WRKL01000001.1, forward strand.
AATGAACAACCGATTATTGAACATAGAAGACAGCAAAGACACCGATACCGAGATTAAAGGTAGGCTTTTTTATGATCCTAATGGGGATAATAATGTTGAATATATAAATGATGATAGTATAAAATGCAAATACACGCCGATAAAGCCTATCAGGGTATATTTAGGGCATAAATTGGATCAACGGATCATTGATAACTTAGAAAAACCAAAGGATTCAAAAAATTTAACTAAAATCAGAAACGACATCATTGCTGCTGCTAAGGATAATGGAATAGAAATTCTACAAATGCGCCCCACCAAACAAGGATATTCTCCATTTACCCTTGACGAAATAGCATTACAAGACCGCCTCGAAGAATTAAAAGAAAAGAAAAAACAAATTTTGGATAAAAGCAATAAAGATGAATATGATGAGCATATGCTTTCTTTATGCAACGAAGCGTTATATATTTCAGAAACTGATGCTCAAATATTCAATTATCGAGGTTGTGTTTTTGCTCGAATGAAAAAACTTGATTGTGCCAAGAATGATTTTGAAAAAGCTGTTGAGATTGATCCCAATGATTATCTTTATCGCGGAAATTTAGCTTGTACTCTTTGCGATATAGCAGCGGATAGCGGAAACAATTCACTGTTTGTTGGCGCAATTGAAGAAGCGAGGGTATCTCTAAAAAACTTTTTTTCTTATAGTAATGGCTATATAACTATTGCAAGAGCATATGCGCATATGGGTCAGATTGAAAATTCTGTGAAAACGCTTGAGGACGGTCTAAAAATCTGTGATAGAGAGTATTTTCTCAATAAACTGAAAAACTCAGAGGGAATCAAAAATCTATTGCAGAATAGCTTGGCGTTCAAAAATGCCTTTAATGCAAAATTCCCAAACTTTTCTGCTATAATGTAAACTAAGGAAAGTTATGCTCGAATTAACAGCAGTGAACTAATGCAAATTACAGATTTCCACGCTACATACTACTCATATCTTCTAACACGGCAAGCCCCAAGCGACAGCGTGGAATCACTTGCCGCCACATTGCAAGACAGCCGTGTTGACCTCAGCCCGCACCAAATCGAAGCGGCATTGTTCGCCTTACATTCGCCATTTTGCCGCGGCGTGATTGAAACCGACGAGGTCGGGTTGGGCAAAACAATCGTTGCAGGAATTGTTGTCGCACAAAAATGGGCGGAGTTGAAACAACGGGTATTGATTATCTTTCCGGCACATTTACGCCGTCAATGGCAGCTCGAACTGGAAAAAAATTTTATTTGCCGTCTGTTATCATGGGCAGAGATACTTTCAAATACTTAAAAATTCCCCGGCTAATATGAGTTTAGCGCATAAAAAGATATTATTTCAGCAGCTTAGCAGAATTACTTAGCAGACACTAAAATCTTGCTTTTTATGGCCGAAAATCTGCTAAGCAGGCAGGGTTCTAAATGAGGATGGCTGAGAACAAAAAATTAGCAGATCCAGCTAATGCTTAGCAGAAAAAACGATGCGGGTTTGAATTTCGTAAGCCCCAAACCCGCACAGGCACTGAGTTTCTTGGTGACCCGCCCGCGACTCGAACGCGGGACACCCTGCTTAAAAGGCAGGTGCTCTGCCGACTGAGCTAGCGGGTCATAAAACCATAATTCTTTGCAACATCCCATATTATATCCAACAACAAAGGTTTTGTCAACTGTAATTTTTAAAGAAAATTTTTGAGTAAAATTTTGCGGTTCGTAAAAATCAATAAAAGAGTGACAATTCCGGGTAAAAAATATTTTAATAAAGAATATTTTAAAATTAAAACTTTATTTTAAAAAAATAGCTTGAAGATATGCGAAACATATAGTATAATGAGGTTTACAAATCGAAAGTAGGTGGAGCGGATGAAAATATCAACAAGAGGAAGATACGCACTGAGAATGTTATTGGATTTGGCAGAAAACAAAGACAAAGGGTTTATATCTTTAAGAGAAATCGCTGAAAGGCAGGATATATCCAAGCAGTATTTAGAACATATAATTTCTTTGCTGCACACTTCAAATATTTTACTCTCTAACAGAGGAAAGAAAGGCGGTCATATGCTGGCGAAAAGCCCCTCGGAATATACAGTGGGGCAGGTATTGCGTATTACAGAGGGAAGTCTTGCTCCGGTGTCTTGTTTGAAGGATACGAAAAATCAGTGTGATCGTGCAGGTTTTTGCAAGACGCTGCCGATGTGGACAGGCTTTGATAAAGTTATCAATGAATATTTCGATGGTATAACTTTGCAGGATATGCTTGAACAGTATAATGATCAAAACGCCGAAAAACATACAATATAATAAAAATTCCAATCATAAGAGATGATTAGAAAAATGAGTGAAACCTTTGACATACAGGTTTGACACAAGTTTTTCATCTGCTCAATTTTTAACCGTAATCGTTACAATCGTTATAACCGGTATAACCGATATAACCGGTATAAATGGCATAAAAGGAGAACGCTATGAAAATCGTCGAAACAAAAACGGCGCCTGCCGCTATTGGTCCGTATTCGCAGGCTATCATAGAAAACGGCACGGTATACACATCAGGGCAAATTCCTCTTTCACCGGAAACAGGAATGCTGGTCAACGGCGGAATAGCCGAACAGACCAAACAAGTTATTGAAAACTTGCAAGCCGTGTTGACCGCCGCAGGCAGTGATCTCGCTCAGGTTGTAAAAACGACTTGTTTTTTGACGGATATGGAAGATTTTGCGGCGTTCAATGAAGTATACGTTAAATATTTTACCTGCGGCACAGGTAAACCTGCACGTTCCTGTGTAGCCGTACTCGCACTGCCGAAAGGCGCAGCGGTTGAAATAGAAGCGGTCGCAAAAACAATTTGAATGTGTGTCCGTAAAACGAATTATAAGCGGATGCTATTTAGTTACGCAAAGCTGTTCATAAATTCCAGCGTTTCTTTTAACGCTTCGAGCGGCGGCTGGTTCTTATCCAGCTTAACGGAAATATGAGGTTTGTTTCCCGCACTCACCAAAATACGTCCTTTCATCGTACCCACAAGGTTGTTTATCAAATCCGTATCAAGCAAGCTCATAAATAAAACCAAACGGGAGCTTCTTACCGAAACCTCTCTTATACCTTTTACCGAGGCCATATGCCGGAGCAGAGCTATATCTACAAGCCCCTTAACACCTTCGGGCGGTTTACCGAAACGATCGTTTAATTCGTCAAATATATCAGATGCATCCTCAGCACAGGCGACATTAGCGATTTTTCGGTAAATTTCCATGCGTTGGGATAAGTTTTGGATATAGTCATTGGGAATATGCGCATCTATATTCAAATCAACTAAACATTCAACCTGACTGCCTGCCGAAAATCCCTGCTTTTTTCCGGAAGAAGAACGTTCTTCTATGGCTTCGGCAAGTAAACGGATATACATATCGTATCCGACCGCTTCCATATGTCCGTGCTGACGGGCGCCCAGGATATTCCCGGCTCCTCTTATTTCCAGATCCCGCATAGCTATATGAAAACCTGAACCGAACTTTGTAAACTCGCGGATAGCCGTAAGTCTTTTGCTCGCTATTTCGGTAAGCTGTTTCATAGGCGGAAAGGTAAAATAAGCGAACGCCCGTCGCGGAGAGCGGCCTACCCTGCCCCGCAGCTGATGAAGCTGACTTAAACCTAAAGTGTCGGCGTTTTCTATTATAAGGGTGTTGCAGTTTGCCACATCCACTCCGGTTTCGATAATGGTGGTGCAAACCAAAACATCTATTTTGTTTTCCAGCAGATCCTGCCATATCCGTGAAAGTTCGTTTTCTCTCATTTTACCGTGAGCGACACCTATCCGGGCTTCGGGCAGTTTTTCTGACAAACGGAACGCCGCGTTTTCGATCGTATCTACACGATTATGGATATAGTATACCTGTCCGCCGCGCCGAAGCTCCCGCCGAATCGCATCGTGTACCACGGTAGGGTCATGTTCAATGACATAGGTTTGAACAGGGTATCGGTCAAGCGGCGGATCTTCGATCAGCGACATATCCCGTATACCGGACATCGCCATATTAAGGGTGCGCGGTATGGGTGTAGCGGTCAGAATCAACACATCTATCCCTAAAAACATCTGCTTGAACTTCTCTTTATGCGCGACCCCGAAACGCTGCTCCTCGTCGATCACAGCCAATCCTAAATCTTTGAATTGGACATCCTGCTGGACGAGCCTGTGTGTTCCCACGATTATGTCAATATTACCTTCCGCCAAAGCCCGTATAATTTCCCGCTGTTGTTTTTGGGTGCGAAAACGCGAAAGAAGCTCAACTTTTACAGGGAAATTTCCTATACGCCGCATTATGGTCTGATAATGCTGCCATGCTAAAATAGTAGTCGGGCAAAGGATCGCACATTGTTTGGAATCGAGTACGCATTTAAATGCGGCACGGAGCGCAACCTCGGTCTTACCGAAGCCTACATCGCCGCACAAAAGCCGTTCCATCGGTATATTTTTTTGCATATCGGTTTTGATTTCTTCGGTGCATTTGAGCTGATCGTCGGTTTCTTCATACTCAAAACGCAGTTCGAATTGTTTCTGCCAATCGTTATCACCCGAAAAAGCGAAACCTTTGGTGTTGGCACGGGCGGCATACAGTTTCATCAATTCATCAGCCATTTCTGCCACAGCCGCTTTTACCCGTGTTCTGGTTTTTTGCCAGCCTGCCGAATTCAATTTGTTGAGCGGAGCCGCACCGCCGTCCTTGGGCCCGATATACTTTGTGATAAGATCGAGCTGGGTTACGGGGACGTATAAAATATCCGAACCCTGGTACTTAACTTTTATATAATCCTTGGTCACACCGTCCAGGGTAAGCTGGTGTATTCCGTTGAAAATTCCGATCCCGTGGGAAATATGTACAACATAATCACCTATATCGAGATCCGAAAGATAATTTATGATTTCTCTTGCCTTAACTTTGCGGCGGCGCCTGACGTTGAGTGTCCGTGCAATTCGGGTGAAAAGATTCAACTTCAGTTCCGGGTATTCGAATCCGCCCGACAAAGCACCGCAAAACACATATGTTTTTCCGGGTTGTAAGTTTCCGGTGAGGATATTTCCGTCGATCGCTTCGATACCATTGACGTGAAGGTCATAAATCAAAGCATCCGTGCCTTTTTTAGTACCCGCAAGCACAATACAGGTGTATTTTGCGCTGATGAGGTTATTCAAATCTTCGGTCAAAAGTTTAATATCGCCGTTCCAGCCTGAATTTTGTGTGGCGGAGATGCTTAACATCGTTTTAGGTTTTATTTCGGGATTAATGCGCGGAAAAGCGGAAAAGCACACGGCCGGATGTTCTTTTATTTTCAATATAAATTCTTCGCTGCTTTGCATAAAACCGCATAAATCAGGATGCAGTGCTTTTTCCTCCAGCAATTGTTTTATATCTTCACAATGCAGTTTGAATACCGCCCGTGCGTTTTCGGTCACATCAGCCGGTTCGTTCACAACAATGATAGAATCGGGCATATAGTCCGTAAGCAGAGAGGGCTTTTTATAAGCGAGCCGGATGTATCTATCGGCGCTGCCCAGCTCCAGACCATCTGAAAGTTTTGATGCATCCTGAACTATACCCGCATAGGCAGGACTTTCAAGGTTTATGTTTTCGGAGTCTGTAGGGTAGGGGTTATTTTGATCACCGATAAGGGCTTGCAATTTTTTTGACAATACTGACGGAGAATCGAACAAAATTTCAGAAGCGGGCGAAATGCTGATTTCACGGATCTGTTGTATACGCCGCTGGCTTGCCGTGTCAAAATTCGAAAGAGTGTCTACGGTATCTCCCCAAAATTCCGCTCTCACCGGGGATTGAGTGCCGATTGGAAAGAAATCTACTATTCCTCCCCGCGATGAAAACTGTCCCGCACCGTCCACCATATCCCGCCGGACATATCCCGCCGCAGACAAAATGTTTAATGTTTCGGCTATATCAAGGTTTTGTCCCTCGCAAATAACCGTAGAACGCTGTTTTAACTCGCCCGGCGGAATGGTATACTGCATCAAAGCTTCTGCACTCGCAAAAACGACCCGTAACTCGCCGCGTAAAAGGGAGGTAAGCACGTTAAGGCGTTTTTGTTCAAATTCCGTGGAGGAAGCTTCCGCACCGCGCAGCCCGAGTTCTTTCGCAGGAAAAACTGCGCCGCAATCGCGCCCCGCCATATTATTTACATCGTCGCAAAGCCGGTCGGCGACACCTTCATCGGAACAAGCGACAAGCACGGGCTTTTTGAATGAAACCGAAAGACCATATATAAAATGGGACGACAAAACGCCCGACGCACCCGACAAGGACACGGGGGTAGTCCGGTTGATTATTGAATTTTTCAGTTCCTCGAACGCGGGGAGCCTGTTAAGTATGTCTAAGTAAAGATCCATAATTGCCCGTAATTGTTATTGCCTGTAATTATTACCTGTAATTGTTCACAGCGCTTTATAATTAGGAATATTATTAAAAACGATTGTAGCACAAGTTTATATAAAACGCAATAAAAATTTGACAGTTTTAAAAGTTCCGGTTATATTTGAAAATTCGCCAAAACTCCTTGAAAAATTCGCGGAGAGATAATATAATATCTGCAAGGGACATTTTACGACAAAAGGAGATGGATGTCCGGTGAAAATGTTTACCGCAAAAAATCTGCAAAGGCTTGCCCCCGTCTTATTTTTAATTATTACTTTTTTCATATCATTCCAGCTTTATCGCTCTGGAGTAAGTATGCCGCATATAGATGTGGATTTTACCGATGGAGTTGCAGATCTGAGGGGGTTTAATTTCACTTCGGCAATCGCACACCCCGGCGGGGCAGAATTTTATCCGGGCGTTCTACTGCCGCCGAATGAGCTTGATACCGCCGCTCCCGGCATTTGGGACAGTTCGGCAAAATACAATACAGTAAGGGTCCGGATGCTCGTCCCCGAAAATAACTACTTGATTTACGGGAGAAGTCCGGATTACGCATCGAGGATATTTATCAACGGTGTGCTGACAGATACAATCGGATGGATTGATGAAGAGAATGAAAACAACAATATTTATAATGTTACCCAGTTTCGCAGTATGGCGCAACCGGAAAACGGCGTAGTAGAAGTTGTTTTTCACATAGCAGGTATTATTCGCGACACCCCGGCTTATTACGGTTTGTTTATCGGCGAATACGAGACAGTAGAAACGCAATTATTTCACGATACAGCATATGGATTGATTCCCGTGATTATATTTCTCACCTGCGCTCTGTTTTATATCGGATACTTTATGTTCATGCCGTCGATAAAAACAAACCTGTGGTTCGCGCTTATCGCTCTTATTATCGGTTTATTTATATCACAAAACTGGAAAATCCCGTTCTCTCTGCTTCCAAACATAGAATATTGGCTTGAATTTTTTTGGTATCATGTTTTCTTGCTTATGATTTGCGTGTGCTATTCGTTTTTCACCCGGTCATTGTTTAAAATCCCCAAAGAAGTTCCGGTTGTTGTTGGCGCATTCAGCATACTGCTGACGATTTTACTTGCTGTTATCCCTCTTCATATTGCAGAACAGTTCTTGCCGGTTCATACAGCTTTTGTTTTTGCGGTTATGGTCGTCAATATTCTTTTAATCACCCTGCGAATCAAAAATTTCCAAAAGGAACACGCCATATCCTTTGGCGGTCAAATCGTCTTTATGCTAAGCGGTGTGTTTGATATGCTCGGATTAAGATTCTTGGGATTTTGGGATTTTTCGACTTTTGGTATGCTGATATTCCTGTTTACGCAGATGGTTGCCATGTATTTTGTGAACAACCGCGCCGTGGAAAACGAACAAATGCTGACTGTCGAAAACGCATCCCTCGGGAAACTGAACGCAATAAAAACGGAGCTATTGGGGAATATTTCGCATGAAATGAAAACGCCGCTGACCGTTATATCCAATATGTCGCAGCTCACGGCACGGCACTCTACAGACGATTATATACAGGGGAAGATGAAGATCGCCGTCGCCGAAGTCGAGAGGTTAAAATCCAAGGTGGGACAGTTATTAAAAGTGGCAAGGTTCGATGACGCGGATGTACACTGGGATTTTGAACCGACGGATGTCCGAAAGCTGATAAATGATACTGTGCACACCTGCTTCCATTCGCTGGATGAGCATAACAATAAGCTTGCGGTGGAGTTACCCGAAACCCTGCCCGACATTAAGGCAGACAGTAATCATTTGCCCGGGGTTATTATAAATTTAATCGAAAATGCCGTGCGTTTTACCCGTGACGGGAAAATAACTGTCCGGGCGGTATCTGACGGGGACTTAGTGACCGTATCGGTAGAAGACACCGGCAGCGGAATGACACCGGAACAGAAAGAACATATTTTCGAGCGGTTTTTTGTCGGCGATAAATCTACCGGCACAGGGTTGGGTCTGTATATCTGCAAAAAAATTATCGTGGCTCACAACGGCGGGATTTCCGTCCTAAGCGAACCGGGATGCGGCACGACCGTGAGTTTCACTCTTCCGGCAATCCCTAAGGAGGGACGTTTATGAACACAATACTTTTAATCGAAGACAATGCGAAAATATTGGAATCCAACAGGGAATATTTAGAAGCTGAGGGTTATGCCGTATACGCCGCCGCGACCTTGAAAGACGGTTCGGCAATTCTGCGGAATCAAGAAATAGACTTAATTGTACTCGATATTATGCTGCCGGACGGTTCGGGGATAGATTTTTGCGCCGATATACGCAAACAGTACGATATTCCCGTTCTGTACCTGACCTGTTTGGAAGAGGATACTTCGCTTGTGGGGGCATTAAAAGCCGGTGGCGACGAATATATGACCAAACCGTACAAACTCGATGCTCTGTCTGCACGGGTTATGGCTCTTCTTCGCAGAGTCCGTATCGAACGCTCTGCTCCGGAGGTGTTCAAGGTCGGTCCTCTTACGGTGGACTGCGGAAAAAGGATAATGCTGCTGTATGATACGGATATGCTGCTGAAACCGAAAGAATTTGACCTCCTGCTTACACTGGTGCGCGATATGGAACGGTTGTTCTCCGCCGAGGAATTGTATACGCTCGTTTGGTCGGGAATAGCGGTTGATAAACGGACTGTTGCGGTACATATTTCGTCACTGCGTAAGAAATTAGAAAATTCCCCGTTTATTATTGCAACCGAACAACGGAAGTATTATAGCTTATTCATGGGGTGATGTTCGATTAAATTTTGTTAATCGAACAGGAATGGAGTTTTTTCATGGTATGCTTACTCTTGCAAAATTGTAAGGGGGCGTATTTTTTTATGAAAGGATTTTTAAACTCCGTAAAAGGAATCGTGACAGGCGTTGTGCTGGTTTTAGTTTGTATCGGCGGTCTGTCCTGGAACGAATGGAACAATGTCCGAAACATTAAAGCCGTTGACGAGGCTCGCAAGTCGGTGATCCAAATCGACAGCGAAAACGTCAACCCCGAAAATGACGGGAAACTTGTTGCCGTAAACGGCGCGCTGAACGTACTTGACGAAACGGTTACCGACAGCTTGTTTCATGTGTCGGCTAAGACGGCAAAGCTAATGCGGACGGTGGAAATGTATCAGTGGGAGGAAAGCGTCAGCGAGGACGACAAGGGCAACCAAACCTACAGCTACAGCAAGGTGTGGCTGCAAACCCTGAATAATTCTGGCGGGTTTAACGACAAAAGCCATATCAACCCTGAGGCTATGCCCTTTATAAGCGAAATTATGGTCGCAGACGAGGTGAAGCTGGGGGAATTTTCCCTGTCCGAAAAGCAAAAGGAATCGCTTTCGGCTAAGGGGACGATCCGCGATTTTGATTTGCAGGACGATAATTATACCGTCATCGGCGAATATATTACTAATGCCGCTAATATTTCATCGCCGGATATCGGCGACGTCAGAATCAGCTATACATATAATGATTCCGGCGAAATCAGCCTGCTGGCCTGTCAGCAGGGGAACACCTTTACCGACTACAGGGCAAGCAACGGCGTTACTTTCAACAAGGTGGTTGACGGGCTTTTACCAGGTACAGAGGTTATTCAAATCATACAAGAAGAAAATAACATCCTGAAATGGGCGATACGCGGTTTCGGCACTCTGCTGATGTTTCTCGGTTTTGCGCTGGTTTTCAAGCCGCTGAGCGTAATCGGTGCTCATATACCGTTTTTAGGGGTGTTTTTAAGGACGGCTGTCGGATTGGCGGCGCTATTGCTGGGATTGAGTGTCAGCCTGATTGTGATTGCAATAGCGTGGATAGCGGTCAGACCGCTAATAGGGATCGGATTGATTGCAGGCGCGGCGGTTATGATATTTATTCTCACAAAGGCAAAGAAACCACAACCTGCCGGCAAACCGTAAAAGAGGGTTTTACATGGAAATTGTTATTGGGTTGATTGTGAATGCGGCGGCTTTGGTTGTGCTGATTGGTTCGCTTGTCATATGGGCGCGCAAAAGAGAGAAAAAAATGACGACAGTGGCTTTCATCATCAGAAAACCTATGATTACAGTTTATATAAGCGTATGCATCATTGTATTTTTTAGTTTCTTGTTTTTTGTGTCGTTAAATGATCCCGATGCGGAATTGAATGTCCCGTTTTTACTTGTGATTGCCGCGTTTTTAGCTATAAGTTTATTTATGGCCGCAGATACCGTTTATTGGAGGATCAGCGTTTATAGGAATCGTATAGTTTACCGTGCGCTTTTCCGCAAAAGCAGGGTAGTTGAATTTAACGAAATCACGAGAGTAACGCGCGGCGGAATGAAAATAACCCTATATTCCGGCTCAGCCAGGCTGTTTACCGTTGCTGCAACCAGCCCGGGTTATAAAACGATGATTGACAGATTGAACAAAGAAAATATCGTTATAGAGGAAAATTAACGGAGGAAAATATGATGACTATCAACAAAATCCAAAAAGACGGAAAAACCACCTTTGCCCTGTCCGGCAGGATGGATGCTGCCGCGGCTCCCGAATTGCAGGAGGTTTTGATTGCGGAACTCGAAAATGCGAAATATGTCGATCTTGACTTTGCGGGTATCGCATACATATCATCGGCAGGACTGCGGACACTGCTCCTGGGAGAGAAAACGGCAAAAGGAAAGGGCGTGCAGCAAACCCTTGTGAACGTATCAGAAGACATCATGGAGGTTTTCAAAATGACGGGGTTTTCCGGAATCCTGCATTTTGGAAGAGGTATAGAGGGTAAAGAGGTTATGTCATGAGAGTAGCCGAAGAATTTTTGCAGGACTTAGGCAGCAAGAAAGAGGAAACGCTGGCACTTATCAACGAAATTTCCGATATGGTGGCGTATTACAAACGACTGCTTGAACGGTTCGAACTTGATACGCTGACGGGTCTTCCCGGAAGCAACAGATTCCGGGAATTTACGGCGGGGTTGGAAAATCGCGCAAAAAGCGCCGGTGTTATATTTTTTGATGTAAACGAGCTGAAAACCTATAATGACACAAAAGGACACCATGCGGGGGATCTGCTTTTGCAAAAAGCGGCGGAGAGTCTTCATTTTCTGACGAGCGAAAACGTCCATGTTTTCAGGGTTGGCGGCGACGAGTTTGTGGTGATTATCACAAACAGAGAGGAAAGTGCCATTGACGAAATACTGGATAAATGGCGCGCTAAATTGGCGCAGCTTAATTCTGAGGACGACGGCATCCATTGTTCGGTCGCTGTAGGCTCGGCGTTCGGGTCGGGTAAATATAAAATCGGTGATATAATGAAACTTGCCGACGAGCGTATGTATATCGAGAAACGCAGGAGGAAGGACGGAGCGACTTGAAGAAATGGATTTACGCTTTATCGGTACTGGCGGCAGCGGGAATAATTGCCTTAAAATTGTCGGGAAACGAAAATTTTGATATGATCTACAGCATATTCAGAGCAGCCGCTTTTGCTTTGATTTTCGTCGTTGTGCTATGTTTCAAAAAAGCCGTACGGCTCGGCGATAAGGATGCGCTGTTTACGGGAATGCTGGGGCTTTGTATTATTACCGTCAGCGAAATATATTCTCTGGTATACAGTATTGTTTCAAATGAGCAGTACGGATTGCATATCGGCGATTACAGCGATGCCGGTTCGTATTTGTTCTTTTTGACGGCGATTGCGCTGCTTTTGCTTCCGCCGGTCAAGTTAGAGCGTTTTCTCCGTATCGGAGTAGGTGCGTTTTCCTGCTTGGTGATCGTCCTTACTATCTATTCGGTAACGGCGAACAATGAAAAGGTGCTGTATATGACCGTTGTCGGGACAGCAGCAGTGTGCGCCGGTCTGTCCGCGTGGCTGTTTTGTCAGTCAAGAAAAATCAAAATGCTGAAAACGGCGGTATGCTTCGCTTTATCCATGCTGTTTTTAGGTGTTTTGGATATAGGCTTGTATCTGCTGAAATATTTTGAGCTTTCGTACTGGCACGGCGTATTTTCACCGCTTTATCTGCTGTCATTTTTGTTTATCGGCGACGGTTTACTGCGGCTTCGAAAGGAGGAATAGCGTATGTATAATATGACTACTCAAATTCTCGGCATATGCACCGCTATTATTATACCTTTGATTTTTGTCGCCGTCATGATAAAAGACAGGAACAGCAGACGGATTATACTTTATTTTTGCTGGGGAACGTTTGTGGGATTTTTGTCCTATCTCGGAAACAATTATTTTGCTGATTCACCGGAGCAGGCAGAACGGATCACGACCTCTGTCGCTCCAATCGTAGAGGAGTTTTTCAAGGCACTGCCATTGTTGTTATTCCTGCGCAAAAAAACACATCCGCAAATCGGCGAAAATATCATTTATTGTGCTTTGGCAAGCGGTATAGGATTTTCCATTGAGGAATCTATTTATTATTTTTCCGCATCCGCAGGAATGGCAGGCGATGTCGCCGTTCTTGTTGTGCGCACGATGACCACCGCTCTCATGCACGGTATGGCGACCGCTATATTCGGGACAGGGCTGGCTCTTTTGCAAAAACAACGTCATATACTTCTGCCTGTGCTGTTCGGTTTGCTCGCTCTCAGCACGGCTATCCATGCGCTGTTTAATTTGCTGCTGCCCACCAACGCCGCTGTTGTTGCAGTGCTTATGCCGGTGGGACTGTATTTCGCAGGATTGATCTTTCTTGCCAACATGAAAAAGGAAAGGCAAGAGGAAGAATGATATGATGGTTTTTGAAGAGAATTTGGGTGTATATTTCGATACATATTACGACAGGCTCTACAGCTTTTGCCTGTTCCGGGTGAAAAACATACACGATGCCCAGGACATAACATCCGAGGTGTTTTTCAGAGCGGTCAAAAGTTCCGGCGGATTCGATGAGAGCAGGGCATCAGTATCCACATGGCTGTTTAAGATAGCTGTCAACGAAATTAAACGGCACCACACGAAAAAACGGCATACACTCCCCCTTGAACAGGCGAAAAACCTGCCGTCTGCTGATAATATAATCGACAGCGTACTAATCGGCGAACGGGCAAAGGAATTATATGATGCTATGGATCAGCTGGATGAACGCCACAAAAATGTCTTGCTTTTGAAATATTACGGTCAGCTAAACAACAAAGAAATAGCGCGTATATTAAAAATTACCGAAACTAATGCCGAAACAATTCTCTACCGTGCTAAAAAAAAATTGAAAAAACTTCTTGAAAAGCGTGAGGTTTTTGAAAATGAAGGGTATAAGATAGCAGAAGCAGAAGCAGAGGAGGCGGGTTATGTGTGAAAAAGACCTAAACGAACTCTTTGACAAGGTTGAAATTATCCCTTGCGAAGAAGCGAAGAGAAATGCAAAAGCCCGTATGCTGGAAGCTGCGGAAAAACAAAAAACAAATTTTTTAAGGAGGTCCATTATGGAAGGCAAAGAGAGAGTCGAAGAAACCACAAAAAAGGTAAAAGAAAAGTTCAGAATTACCAAGCACCACTGGCAGGGTGCGGTCGCAATGCTGCTGATATGCACAATAACGGTTTCAGCACTGGCACTGGCACCCGGCATAAACTTGTTCGGAACAATGTTCAAAGGGCACGAGAAAGCGGAGGAAATAACCCTTACGGCTGACCCAATGATAATTGAAGCGCGTGCGGACTATGCCGGCGAAACTTTTACACTGTCCGGGCAGCTTCCCAAGGATGACATCGCCGTTGTCAAACCGGAACACATTTTCTTAGGCGGTTATTTCGAGGGAATGTCGGTGAAAAAACTTGAAGCCGCGAAAGACGGTCTCAAAGTAACCCTAAGTTCCGCGCCGGCCAAAAAGGCGGATGAGGATGCGGTTGACTGGCAGGATATGAGCGATTGGGACGGCGGAATGATCGCAATTACACCCGCTGCGTTCGAAGGCGATTACTTTTATCAGGCTAATATTAATGTAATCTACCCGGAGGCGGAAACAGATTTGATGTTTGTTGATTTCGCACCTAACGAAACAATTAACGAAAAAGTCAAGCTGTCCCTTATGTACGACAGCTTC
>WRKL01000002.1 GCA_009778115.1 Oscillospiraceae bacterium
AGATTTTATAAATCAAGTGTAACAAAACAACTTGGATATTCGATATGGCATCGCTCATACCACGACCATATTATCCGAAACGAAGAAGAATACCGGCATATATGGCAATACATCGATGAAAACCCAGCGAAATGGCAGGAAGACCGTTATTTTGCCGAATAAAATTTATATCCCTAACGGTTATCGTATTATAAGTCTTCATGGGTTCTAGGGGTTTCCCCTTTGGGAAAATATCCAGCTGAGCAATTCAGGTTCCAGGTATGCTCTATGCCAGCTTCCGCCATGGTCTGTAAGCGGATATTCGGTGTATTTGTGCTTAATAACATCGTTTCCGGCTTCATCCAGTGCATCAGCCATATCACGGCTGTACTGTACATCCACGGAAAAATCACGGTCTCCGTGGAACGCCCATATTGGAACGTCCTTAAAATTTTCTACCGCTTCAGGATCACCGCCGCCGCAAATCGGAACTGCCGCGGCTATTTTTTCGGGATACCTTTTTAAAAGCTCCCATGTGCCGAAGCCCCCCATTGAAATACCCATCACATATAGTCTTTCTTTATCGGCATTGTATTTTTCCTGCACTTCCTCAACCAGCTTAACAGTAGAATCCAAAATATTATCGCTCCAGGAAAACTGATCCGGACACTGCGGAGCTATAATTATACAGGGGTATTTTTTGTATAATTCCTCGTCTTCGGTCAAACGGTATAATATGTCCATATTTGTTTTCACTTGTCTTTCGTTATCCTCTCCCCGCTCGCCCGAACCGTGCAAAAACAAAAGGACGGGATAAGGCTCTTTAGGGGACTCTTCCTGCGGAACAAAAAGACGATACGCCATATTGATTTCGGTGTCAAACTCCTCGAAATATACCTGATATGTAAGCTGTTCGGATTCTTCCACAAAATTACGTTTGGATAACCCTTCGCCCGATTCATCGTTACCGGACGAACACGCCGCAAAACTGCACCCTGTGATACAAATAGCGGATAATAACGCCAACGTTTTAGCAAATCCATGCTTTTTCATAGCTTTTCCTTTTCTTCTTTGAATATACTTCGTTCTATTTTGTTTATATATTTTTTTGCGCTATATTCTTTTTTTTAGCTCGCTGTAAAACAGTTCTTCATCCAACGGTAGTGTTATACTTTTTCCCGTCCATGCCGAGAGATGCATAGCGTTAGAAATAGTAAGCCCGTTAATACCCTCTTCGCCTTTAGCGATCAATGGTTTACCATGTAACACCGCCCCCGCAAATGCGTTTAACACCTCCGGATGCTGTTCGGATCTACCGTCGGTTTCAACCTGTGTAACCTCGCTCTCCGGCACGGCGTACGGTTCTTTGTTCACACGGGTAAATTCGTTTTCGGGCATACATAACTTGTGCTTGATCAATTTTCCGTTTTCCGCAAGCAGTTTTCCGCCTGAAAGCGTGATTTCAAATCTGTTCACACCGGTAGGGTCGCCGGTTGTAGTAACGAATATTCCGGTCGCGCCGTTTTCATACTCAACATAAGCGGTAGCATCATCTTCTACTTCTATATCACGCCATTTCCCGAAATGCAGATGCGCACACACCGTTTTGGGCATACCGCAGATCCACTGCCATAAATCGAAATTGTGCGGACATTGGTTCAACAGCACACCGCCGCCCTCGGTTTTCCATTTTGCGCGCCAGCCCCCCGAATCATAATATGCCTGCGGACGATACCAGTCGGTAACAATCCAGCTTGTGCGGCGTATCTCGCCCAATTCACCGCTTTTTATGATTTCGCGCATTTTGCGGTAAACATGGTCGGTCCGCTGATTATACATTATACCGAAAACAACATCGGTTTTCGCCGCTACTCTGTTCATTTCTCTAACCTGCGCCGTATATACCCCCGAGGGTTTTTCGATCATCACATTCAAACCCCGCCCGAATGCACTTATCGCCAATTCAGGATGGTCGTAATGCGGAGTCGTAATAAGAACTGAATCTATAAGCTTGCTGTCCATCAGCTCCTCTGATAAAGCAAACCGCGGAACATCCGAAATATTCTCCCGTGCCCAGTTCAAACTATCCGGGGATATATCGGAAACTGCCGTCACTTCTATTTCCGGACACTTTCCCTGTATAATGTTGTTGATGTGAGCCTTTCCCATGTTGCCGACACCTATAACACCTAAACGGATCTTACCCATACGTTTTATTTCCTCCCAGTAAAATTCTAAAACCTGCCCGCTTATCCTGCTGCCCCCCTGATAACCCATTATCGTATATCTTCACAAAGCAGAAAATACAAGCGATAGCCTTTGAAAAGCAAGAGACATAGGGGACATAGGGGACATCTTATGATATGGCAGGTTCTTATTGTTTACATTATACAAGCGTTGCAATACCATGTCAAGCATATAGAAAAAATATCCACCGATATATTTCGATGGATATTTTTTTATTGTTCTATGGAAAACGGGTTGTCAGAGGTTGGTTTTATAATTTATCTGACGTTTACTCTTACCGGACGGGTATATGCTCCGTTAAACTTTGTGCCGTCAATCGCCGAAACTCTTACCCTGAAATAATGGGTTCCCTTTTTCAATTTATTGACGGTGATTCTGTTGGTTTTTACGGTTCTCGCCTTTCCGACATTCCGCCCCTTGTTGTTCACCTGCTGCACCTGGAAAGTAAAGCCTTTTGCCGCTCTCCAGGATATTGTCGCCTTGCCTTTTTGCGCCTTTGCCGCTTTCACGCTTCTCGGAGCTGTGCTGTTAGGCGCGAAACGGGCATAAAGAGTCATGTTCTTATTGATTCTTGTTGATCTGAAGTTGAATTTTTTCGTAAACTTTTTGGAAGTATACCAGCCTATGAAAGTATTCCTTGCTTTTCTCGGTGTCTTAGGACTTGATGCTCTGTTGTTGAAAAGAATATTCTGGTTTTTTATACCGCTCGCACCGGAAAATTTCACCGTGTATCTGCTACGGGTATATACCGGCACACATCTCATATTTCCGGTTACCGCTGTGACGGACGGATCGGGATTCCAGCGCACAAAAGTGTGTCCCGCTTTAGCCGGACCCCGGGGAAGCTGGCTTTTGGTCATTCTCGTCCCGAATTTTACCTGCCTGCTGGCGACATTGTTTCCGTTTTCATTAACAAAGTCTACAAACCATTCGAGCTGCGGCCATTCGTTATAAACTTTTGTAGCGTTCGCCCATACGCTCTGAGCATCTCTTGTTATGAAGCTGGAATCTTCTTCGCTGGACATAAAGGATGTGTAGGAAGCTCTCATTTGTTCGTAAGCTGTTTTGAAAGGAAGCCACCTTGCGTAGTTGATTTGCCTAAGCCGCGCACTGTCATCCGCTACCGGCTTGAGATCTCTTATAATTCTGCTTGAAAGGTTGAAGCCTTCTAACTCTCTCCCTCTCATTTCATTGCCTTCCGTGAAAGTTTCAAACCTGAATAATGCGCCGCTGAAGCCTTCCATGCCAGGCCATAATTCATTACTTCTCGCTACTATCGTACCCGCGTTTGTTCCCGTACCTAACGCTATACCGAACCTGTTGCCTATCCGCACAAAGACAGATCTCAGTCCCGCATCAATATAGGGAGTAACATCGACTCTGACATCGACGGGATATGCCGCCCAGTTGGGATCTCTGAGCCCGGGTATATAGCTACCTCTTTCCATATCTTCCTGAGTCCACGGCTTGCCCATGAATATATTGGTGTTGCCGCCAACAATTTCAAAACGTCCGCGGCTGTCAACATAGTCATTTCTGCTCCAGGTGTCCTGATATTGACCGACATCCTTGGTAAGGTCAGGCAGCCTGGGGTCACTCATTTGGTCAAAACCAGCATCTTGTCCGGCTTTGTACATATGTGATCCGTCTATCATAAACAATTGGGGTTCATTAGCTGCCCTTTTTGAATCGTCAAACCATCTGTTTCCCGAAACAAAAACAGCGGCTCTGGTTCCTCCGACGGTTAACGTCAGATGTTGCTTTTTACCCGGTTCTTTCGCAACATTTAACGGAAACTCATAAATAACGCTGTTGTAGACCTGATCGACCCAAACACGACCGTGCTGCTCTTCGCCGAACGCGGAGGCGCATCCCATATCAGGATTATTCGGATCCACGCTACTTGTCCACCACGGCATATAACCGAGCCATTCTCCCGAGCGTTGCTGGGTTTCGGTGATAAGTCCCTGTGCCAGCACGCTGTAATCCAGTCTCGGGCCATACTCTTCGGTAGCGTACATAACACGACCCAGCACAAATGTTTCTTCTCTTTCTCTGAATTGCGGCTTTCCGTCGCTGTCCAATAATGGATTTCCGTTTTGATCGTTCACAGGTTTATCATCATCGTCTACGTTCCGAACCATATCGGCTATTCCCACAATTTGGACATACGCAAAACCATCGCCTGCGAATCCTTCTGCTTTGTTTTCCGGTGTATCGATCGCTTGGCTTATTTCCAGCGTAAGGCTTCGGTTCGGTTGTGTTTGCAGTTGCTTTTTATCCGCTCCTCTTACCGGGTATCCATCCTCGTTCACCGGGTTTTTACCGGTTGAGTCCAAATGTACCCTGCCTTGATCTTCTCCGCCTTTATCCTTGTCAAATGTTCCGTCTTTGTAAAGATATACTTCAAACGGGCTCATGCCGGACAAGAATACAAACGCTCTTTCCGCACCTCTCCACAAAGGTAATTTATAGCTAATTACCATGTTTCTCTGATTGCTGCCTTGTCTAACCAGATAGCGTCTCCATGTTCTAAAAAAGCCGTTGCTTCCGTCCCGCGTATCCGGATCATTCGGATTTTCCGGAACGCCTTGATAGCTATGTTCGCGGACAATATACTCACTGTCCATAGCTTCGTTTTCACTATCTCTACCGGGATGAAAAAAGTAAGGGTTTCGGTCGATGACTCCCGCTTTTTGTGCTGCACCCGCACTGAACGGGATGCAAAGAATCATTCCACCGACCAAAGTGAGTGCTAAAAACAAGGAAATTACCCTCTTTATTCCCCGTCCTTTGGTTGTTGTTTTTTCTGCCATATGCGCTAATCCTCCCTGTTTAATTGAATTTTTGAATCGATAATATTATGCACAACTGCACATATATTTTACCATGATTTTTATTGAATGTCAACAAGAAAATAACAACGAAATTCAAATAGTCAAAACACACAAAAATAAAAATGTTTTTTGTGTGTTTTGCGGCTTTTAGGCTTGTCGTACCAATATCCAATAAAAGTAAATATTGGTATCATATTTTTTTCGTTTTTCGCATAATAGTAAGTAGACCTCTTCGGAAATTAAAACATGATGTATGAACACAGATGATTTTTCGTAAAACAAGGAAATTTTGACGAGAGTATCATGGATATTTAAGGATAAATTAACGTCGTGTGACGGAAAATCTTCCGTTCATACGCTGCGAAATGATTCACTGCGAAATAATTCACTGCGAAATGATTCACTGCGAAATGATTCGCTGCGAAATGATTTTCGAGATGGTCTAGTATAAAATGCAAAACATCGGAGTGCTGCGAAAGCTTACTGCGCGGAGGAAACATAAAAATGGTTGGAATTATCATAGCTTGTGCGGGATTATTTATTATTGTTATAAGCTTTTATGCCCGGAGCGAAAACCCGGTACGCAGTGCGTTCGCGGGAATGGGGAGTGGGTTCGCGGTTCTGATCGCCGCTTGGCTTTCGCTGCCTTTTTTTGATATATTTTTGCAATTGAATGCGGTTCATATTTTTATGTCGCTGACTCTCGGGCCGCCGGGAGTGGTTTTAGCTACGGTTTTTCAATTGATTTATAATTAATAAGCCCGTTTTACTTGCCGCTTTTTGATAGACTTGCTCGAAAATCAAGCGCAGTATTTTTTACGGGCGACTTTTTCAGCACAACCCACTTATTGTTGATTTCCGATTATTTTGTCCGGGCTTTCCGGCTCTTGAAATTTCGCATCGAGATACTTCCTTAAATCCTCGCTTATTATGTATCTTCGTACCCCATCGTTTTTTTGATCATATTTACGGTTTCGCTCCTCAAGCCAGCGCAGGCGCAAAGATTCATCCGTTTTTATGTAGTGAAGTTCGGTGGTTATATTTTTAGACACGAAAAAACGCCTGAGGGCGTTTCGTTCCGCTTCATAGAAATATCCTGCATCCAGCACGGCACTAACTCCCGATCTGACAACGGAAAGGGCTGTATCCCGCAAAAAGCATTTGCTTCTGCTTTCATAAAGATCGTGCGCATCGTTAAGACACTCATCGAAAATCGTCAGCATAAGACGGTCGCAGGATAATACCACCGCGTTTTTGCTCTTTTCGAGTTCTTCGGCGTAGGTGGTTTTTCCGCTTGCCACTTTTCCGCACAGGATATATACTACAGTTTCATTGTTTTTCGTTTTCATAGTTTCATGGATCGGCAATTATTCAACAAGCTGCAAGATAGCCATTTCGGCAGCATCGCCGCGCCGAGGTCCAATCTTTATTATTTGGGTGTATCCGCCGGCCCGATCCGCGTACTTAGGTGCGATTTCATCGAATAACTTTTTGGCGACATCTTCTTTTGTGATATACGCCAGCGCCTGACGTCTTTTATGCAGGGTATTTGTCTTGCCTACCGTTATCATCTTTTCCGCTGCCGAACGAACTTCTTTTGCTCTTGTCACCGTTGTTTGAATTCTGCCCTTTTCCAACAAATATGTCACCATTGAACGCAGCATAGCGCGCCGCTGATCCGTGGGCCTTCCCAGCTTTCTGCTTCCCGGCATATATAATCAACTCCTTATCCTTGACTTTAAGTTTGAAAAAGAATTTTTGCAATTTTTCAAACTATTTTAACTTTTTATTGCGAAACCTTTAATCCTCTTGCGGAACCAGGTCGTATCCCAGTGTGTTCAGCTTGGATATGACTTCTTCTAATGATTTTCGTCCCAGATTACGCACTTTCATCATATCTTCTTCGGTTTTGCTTATTAAATCTTCAACATTATTTATTCCCGCACGTTTAAGACAATTGAAAGAACGCACGGACAAGTCGAGATCCTCTATCGTCATTTCAAGCACTTTTTCTTTACTCTTGTCGCTCTTTTCCACCATTATCTGTTCGGTCATTTGTTCTTCGGACATATTGACCAGCAGATTAAGATGCTCGCTGAACACCTTTGCGCCCAGTGACACGGCTTCTTTTGCCGAAATAGTCCCGTCTGTCCAGGTTTCGATTGTAAGTTGGTCGTAGTCCGTGATCTGACCTACCCGGGTGTTCGCTACCGAAAAATAAAATTTGAGAACCGGAGTATATATGCTGTCAATAGGTATCACACCTATACCGGACTGCATATAATGCTTGTTTTTATCGGCGGTGTCGTAACCTCTTCCTTTATCCAGAACCAGCTCCATGCGCAGTTTCGCATCTTTCTCAAGGGTTGCAATGTGCATACCCGGGTTGAGTATCACCACTTCGGAATCTGTTTTTATATCGCCCGCCGTAATTTCGGTTTGATTTTCCACCTCAATATATGCCGTTTTTGGTCCTGCGCCATGAATTTTTGCGATAACGTTTTTCATATTCAGCACAATTTCGGTAACATCCTCTTTTACTCCGGGGATCGTTGAAAATTCATGCAATACCCCGTCTATTTTGATGCAGGTAACCGCTACTCCGGGTAAAGAGGAAAGTAGTACGCGCCGTAGTGAATTGCCCATTGTTGTGCCGAAACCACGCTCGAGCGGTTCGATGACGAACTTGCCGTAAGTACCATCCGGCTTAAGATCAACAGCATCGATCCTCGGCTTTTCAATTTCTATCATATTTACCCTCCAAAAGCAATCTTCAACAACCAGATAACCATTCCTCAGGCTACCTGTGCGTAGATCACCGGCTTACTTTTTACCATTCACCAAACTTATATTTACTTAGAGTAAAGCTCGACGATCAGGGTTTCTTCGACTTCAAGATCAATTTCATCGCGATTGGGGGGTCTTTCTATTGTCGCGACACAAGCTTCCCTGTCGGCGGTCATCCATTCCGGAGTCGGCCGTGCGCTGTTTTGTTCCAGCACCATCTTAAATTTTTCTTTTTTCCGGCTGTTGTCTTTAAGCGCAACCGTATCGCCTTCCGACATCAAATAAGACGGAATGTTCACTTTTTTACCGTTCACCATAAAATGGTTATGCAGTATTAACTGCCTTGCTTCGGCACGCGACGATGCCCAACCCAGACGATATACTACATTGTCCAGTCTTGCTTCTAAAAATCTGAGAAGATTTTCACCGGTCAAACCCGGTCTGCGCGCCGCCATTTCGTAATAATGGTAAAACTGCTTTTCCAGTATACCGTAATAACGTTTTGCTTTTTGTTTTGCGCGTATTTGTATTCCGTATTCCGATGTTTTTCTGCGCATACCGCCCTGACCATGCTGTCCCGGAGCGTAAGCGCGCCTCGTGATACCGCACTTTTCCGAATAACACCGCTCGCCTTTTAAGAACAATTTTTGTTCCTCACGCCGGCATAATCTGCACACTGCGCCTCTATATCTTGCCACTTCTTAACGATCATCCTTTCACGGACTCCTTCGGAGACCGAATTGATAATTATGGAATCACCTTCAGGTGATATTTTATTTCGTTCGCTTAAATTTTCTTGATCGCATTAATCGCGTTGATCTGCGTTGATCGTGCCTTAAACTCTTCTGCGTTTCGGAGGTCTGCATCCGTTATGCGGAACAGGGGTAACATCCCGAATCATGCTTACTTCCAAACCCACCGACTGTAGTGCCCGGATAGCCGCTTCCCGCCCGGAGCCCGGACCTTTCACGAAAACTTCAACGGATTTCAGCCCGTGTTCCATTGCTGCCTTTGCTGCTGTTTCCGCTGTCATCTGCGCCGCA
This sequence comes from Oscillospiraceae bacterium, assembly GCA_009778115.1. GTDB lineage: Bacteria > Bacillota > Clostridia > Oscillospirales > Ruminococcaceae > WRME01. Next base: position 8,894 of record WRKL01000002.1, read on the forward strand.
AAAGGTGTAGATTTACGGGAACCTCTGAAAGACAGTCCGCCGGCACTCGCCCAGGATATAACATTACCCCGGACATCGCTTATGGTAACTATGGTATTATTAAAGGTTGACTGGATATGCACCGCACCCCGTTCGATATTCTTACGCTCGCGGCGGCGAGTCCCGCCTTTTTTTGGATTTGCTGGCATTTATAACTCATTCCTTTCCGCTACTTCTTTTTGTTTGTTATTTGTCCTCTTTTAGGACCTTTTCGTGTGCGGGCATTAGTTTTTGATCTTTGACCGCGTACAGGTAACCCTTTGCGATGACGTATCCCGCGGTAGCAATTGATTTCGATCAGCCGCTTGATATTCAACGCTGTTTCACGGCGCAAATCGCCCTCAACCGTATAGTTTCTGTCGATATGATTACGCAGCGCATTCACATCTTCTTCGCTTAGATTCCTCACCCGTTTATTCGGGTCCACGCCGCAAGCTTTTAAAATATTCCGCGACGAAGTTAAACCTATTCCCAAAATATAGGTCAGACCGATCTCAACCCTTTTTTCGCGCGGTAAATCCACGCCGGCTATACGAGCCATCTATACTTGCACCCCCATAAAATAATTCTATCCTTGTCTTTGTTTGTGTCTGGCGTTTTGGCAGATAATTCTTATTTGCCCCTTACGTTTTATTATCTTGCATTTATCGCACATAGCCTTTACCGAAGGTCTTACTTTCATATTGATCATTCCCTTTCAATCAACCAGTTTCGGTTTCTGTGTTTGATCTGTTTACTTTGACCGCCATGTGATGCGTCCCTTAGTAAGATCGTAGGGCGACATTTCGATCGTCACCTTGTCGCCAACCAGTATTTTTATATAATTCATCCTCAGCTTGCCCGATATGTGAGCTAAAACTTTATGCCCGTTCGATAACTCCACGATAAAAGACGCATTGGGCAGCGCTTCGGTTACGACCCCTTCAACTTCAATAACATTATCCTTTGACAATCAAACCAACCCTTCATCCATAATTCCATTTCCACAATAATCTGCGTATCGCCGCATCGGTTTTTGTGTTTTCAAGATCCGCGAGTTCCTTCGTCGGGTGCAGATGTTTCAGATTTTTACGCTTCGGTTTGCATAACTTACGCTCTTTTCCGTCTACTACCAACGCAAACTTTTCTGAAACTTCCAACGCCAGCATATAACGTCCTTTGTCGCGCCCTGCTCCTGAACGCACTATGTTCCCTGCGCAAATATCCAATCTGTAATCACCTCAGCGACACCCTCCGGGCATCCAGCCCGCAAATTATTCCAACGATGTCAATATAACCGGTCCGTCATGTGTTATCGCTACCGTATGTTCAAAATGCGCTGACACGCTGCCGTCCATCGTCTTTATTGTCCAGCCGTCGTTTTCACGAAACACTTTTTCACTTCCGGCGTTTATCATAGGTTCTATCGCCATAGTCATTCCGGCCATCAGCCGCGCTCCTCTTCCTGCGGCTCCGAAGTTCGGTATATCCGGGCTTTCATGCAGATTTTTGCCTATCCCGTGACCTACATAATCGCGCACAACTCCGAACCCTGATTTTTCCGCTATAGTTTGAACCGTGTGCGAAATGTCACCTACTCTGTTGCCTATCTTTGATTTTGCTATCGCTTCATGCAAACACTTCTTTGTGGTTTTTAACAGCTTTTCGATTTTCGGATCCACCGTTCCCACTTTGAATGTATAAGAACTGTCGGTATGATAACCTTTGTACATCGAACCTATGTCCACGGACACTATATCACCCTCATTTAACCGACGCGCTCCGGGAATGCCGTGAATGACTTCATCGTTAACGGATATACAAGCAACTCCCGTAAAACCTCTATAGCCCAGAAATGACGGTACAGCTCCTTTTGAAGTCAGATATTCTTCGATCTTCGCAGCGATTTGCTTGGTAGTGTACCCCGGCTTGCAATACTTTTCCGCTGTTTTTATAGCGTTCGCCGTTATTATACCCGATTCCCTCATTATTGCCAGTTCTTTTGCCGTTTTCAGGATGATCAAAAGTTACTCCTTCAATGCCTTTAATGTCAGTGCCGTTGTATCCTCGACTTTTTGCTGTCCCTCAACTATCCGAAGTTTATTCTGCTTGCTGTAGTACTCCTTAAGCGGTTCGGTCTGATCGTGGTAGTTTCTCAATCTCTCCAGTACAGTTTCAGGCGCATCGTCCTTGCGTTGTAAGGTTTTCCCTCCGCAATCGTCGCATTTCCCTTCGGTTTTAGCGGGCTTGTAGAACGTATGATAGGAGCAGCCGCAATCCTCACACACTCTGCGTCCGCCAATCCGGTCGCATATTCTTTGGTCTGATACTTCGATGTCAATCACTTTATCTATATTCACGCCCATCTCGTCGAGTTCTTGTGCCTGCGGGATGGTGCGGGGGAATCCGTCAAGTATAAATCCGTTTTTGCAATCATCGCTGCCGATTCGTTTTTTTATTATTGCTATTACCACATTGTCGGGGGCAAGTTTTCCCTGATCTACATAACCCTGAGCTTTGCGCCCCAGTTCGGTTTGGTTTTTAATCGCTTCGCGTATTATATCCCCGGTAGCGATCGAAGGGATCCCCAAATGTTTTCGTATAACTTCAGCCTGCGTACCCTTACCTGCTCCGGGTGCTCCCAGTATAATAAGATTCATTATTCCAAAAATCCTTTATGATGCCGCATCATCATCTGCGATTCCAATGTCCGCATTGTTTCGAGCGCTACACCTACGATAATGAGAATTGATGTTCCTCCCAAACCGATATGCCGCATTTCTTCATTGGGTGAGAATTGTGCAAACAATGTCGGGAACACCGCTATCAATCCTAAGAACATAGCTCCGAGGAACGTGACCTTGGACAAAACTCTCTGGATGAAATCCGAGGTCGGCTTACCCGGACGGACCCCGGGTATCGCGCCGTTATTTTTGCGCAGATTGTTGGATATTTCTATCGGATTATATTGTATCGCTACATAGAAGTAGTTGAAGCCTATGATCAAGAGGAAATATAATACGGCATAAAACCATGAAGTCGTGTTAAACAGGTTGAAAAAGCCTACCCAAAAACCGCTTTCCGGCTTGACAAACCGTAATATCATTGACGGCATCGACATCAACGAGCTTGCGAATATTATCGGCATAACGCCGCTCATGCTCACCTTGATGGGTATATGCGAACTCTGACCGCCGTACATCTTGCGCCCGACAACCCGTTTTGAATACTGCACGGGTATACGGCGTTCTGCATTGGTCATAATTATAATAAAGGTTATCATTGCTATAAATATCAACACGATCAAGGGTACTATCACGAAATATTCAGGATAATACACGCCCGGTTCTTCGCCGAATCCAAAACCCCACCAGCGTATCAAAGCCGCTATAGCAGAAGGTCCTCTGGAAATAATACCTGCAAACAGTATTATCGAGATTCCGTTGCCTATACCTTTTTGGGATATAAGCTCACCCAAAAAGACAATTATCGCTGTTCCCGCCACAAAGGCTATAATTATAACCGCCATAACGAACCATGACTGCCATCCGGTTTTTAAATGTTCCTGTAACACGGGTTCTGCGCCGTCGCCGCCGTTTCTCACGAGCAAAAAATACCCCAGTGCCTGAACAAAAGCCAAGCCTACCGTTAGGTAGCGGGTGATTTTCCCGATTTTTTTGCGTCCTTCTTCGCCTTCCTTTTGCCAGCGGCCCAACGCCGGAATAGCAACCGTTAAAAGCTGCATTATAATAGATGCGTTGATATAAGGGGTTATCGACATAGCAAAAACCGTGGCATTTTCCAAAGCTCCGCCGGTCATTACATTTATATAGTTCAAAAAGTCGCCGGGATTATCCCCTATCATTTCCGCTATTGCTGCCGGGTTCAAAAAAGGAACAGGAATCGCCGAACCTATACGGAAAAGTACAAGTATCATCAGGGTGTATAATATTTTCTTGCGAAGATCTCCGGTAGCGAACGCGTTTCTGATCGTATCTAACATCCTTAAAGCACCTCTACGCTTCCTCCCGCTGATATGATTTTTTCTTTAGCAGCATCGGATATTTTATTGGTCTTTACTGAAAGCTTTACAGAAAGTTCTCCTTTTGCGAGAATTTTTACGCCGTCATATATTTTTTTGACAAGACCGGATGACTGCATAGCCGCAGGATCCACCGTATCGCCGTCATTAAACCTGTTGAGGTCTTCGACATTCACTATGGCGTATTTTTTCGCAAATATATTATTAAATCCTCTTTTCGGTACGCGTCTTATCAAAGGCATTTGCCCGCCTTCAAAGCCCGGTCTTACACCGCCGCCCGCACGCGAGTTCTGTCCTTTGTGACCTCTGCCGGCGGTTTTGCCGTTACCCGTACCCGGTCCGCGTCCTTTACGTTTAGGTTTTACAGCACGCTGCGAAGGTGACAATTCATGTAGCTTCATTGTTATCCACCCTTTTATAAAATTTAGTCCGCTCAAGGTGTGACCCTTGTGACCCTGCGGTCCTGTGATCCTTTGACCCCTAAAATTTGTTTTTGACTGCGGACAAGGCCGTTCACGAACAAGTCCTTGCGCAAATCTTATCTATGTGAATAAAATTTGCGTGAAAACAGCATCCGTCCGCAAATAGAATTTGCGTGAAAATTATGTTTCTAAGAGGATTCTTCCGTTTTTAACAGATGCTTTATTTTGAATATTTTGCCTTTGGTCGCCGGGTTATCGGGTTGGATTTTACTGTCCCCGATCTTTCTAAGCCCCAGCGCGTGAGCCGTAGCTATTTGACCCTGCTTCGAGCCTATAAGGCTTTTTACCAGCGTAACTTTTATATTTTCAGATTTTACTTTTGCTTTTCTGGGCATAATCGCAACGAAACTCCTTTCAAAACAGGAATTATAAAACTGTATACTACAGATGTTCTATTATATCTATTTTATTATAGCTTGCGCTTCTTTACCGCGTCTTTTTGCGACTTCGGTTATGCTTTGCAAGCGCAACAGACCTTGCATTGTCGCCTTGACCACATTTACAGGGTTGTTCGAGCGCAACGATTTTGTACGAATATCCTTGATTCCCGCAGTTTCAACCACGGCACGCACCGAACCTCCGGCGATAACCCCGGTACCTTCGGGAGCCGGTTTCAGCAGCACCCTGCCTGCTCCGAATTTTCCGATTATCTCATAAGGTATAGTTGTTTTGCGCAATGAAATCCTAATAAGGTTTTTTTTCGCATCCTCGATACCTTTTCGTATCGCATCGGGAACTTCTCCGGCTTTACCCAGCCCGTATCCGATTATCCCGTTTCCGTCACCTACCACGACCAATGCCGAAAACTTGAAAATTCGTCCGCCTTTAACCGTTTTTGCAACACGGTTGATAGAAACTACCTTTTCCTGCAAATCGAGGACTGAGCCGTCTATTCTCTCCATCAATTATTTCACCTCTCTAAAAGTCCGATCCAAAGCTTCATCGCAAAATCCACATTTTATTAATTAAAAATCCAATCCGTTCTTACGGGCATTTTCTGCCAATGCCGCGACCCGTCCGTGATAAAGATAGCCGCCACGGTCGAATACAACTTTTTTAATCCCTTTTTTGATAGCCTTTTCAGCGATAAGTTTGCCAACTTTTTCCGCCGCCGCTTTATTTCCGCCGTAACCTTCGAAAGCTTTTCCTTCCGATGACGCAGCCGCCAGCGTACTCCCAATGGTATCGTCAATGATTTGAGCGTATATGTGCTTATCTGAACGGAACACGTTCAAGCGCGGACGTTCGGGAGTTCCCGATATTCTGCCGCGTATCCTGCGGCTTCTGTCTTTACGCGTTGTAACGCCGGTCTTCTTCATTTTTCTATTGCTCCTTTTGCTATACTCTAATGGCTTTTTATTGACTTACTGCTTCTTGCCGGCTTTACCTTCCTTGCGTTTTAAGTATTCACCGACATAGCGAATTCCTTTGCCTTTATATGGTTCGGGTAAGCGTTTTTCACGGATCTCGGCGGCGAATTGACCGACCTTTTGTTTATCGAAACCGGTGACAACAATTTTGTTTGGTGACGGAACATCAATAGTTATTCCATCAATCGCTTTGACCACAACCTGATGGGAATATCCGAGGTTCATCACAAGATCCTTACCTTGTTTTATCGCACGGTAGCCCACTCCGTTGATTTCCAGTTCTTTGGCGTAACCCTGTGTCACCCCTACTATCATGTTGTTTATAAGTGAACGGGTCAGTCCGTGAAGACTCTTGTGCAGTTTTTTTTCGGAAGGACGCGTAACATTGATAACGCCTTCCTTCATATCTATATTCATGTCCGGATGCAATTCCTGCTCTAGTGTTCCCTTAGACCCTTTTACCGTTATGTGTGAGCCGTTCAATTTAACGTCCACACCTGCGGGAACTTCGATTGGCATTTTTCCGATTCGTGACATAATCCTGACCTTCTTTCCGAATTCCTAATTCCTGTTTTCCAAACAGTTTCTGATTGCTTTCTTACCAGACGTAAGCTAAAACTTCACCGCCCACGTTTTCTTTGCGCGCCCTTCGATCCGTCATTATACCCTTTGGTGTTGACAGAATAACTATTCCCAGCCCTCTCAGCGCTCTGGGTATTTCTTCGCAACTTGTATATATCCGGAGCCCGGGCTTAGACACACGCCGTAAGCCTTGGATTGCCGGCAGTTTGCTTTCACCGTACTTCAAAGTCATCCGGATCGTTCCTTGTTTCGCGCTTTTTATGACTTGATAATTTTTAACATACCCCTCGTCGAGTAATATTCTGGCAATAGCCTTCTTTATGTTAGATGCAGGAATATCAACGGTATCGTGTTTCGCGGAATTCGCATTCCTTATCCTTGTAAGCATATCCGCGATTGTATCGGTTATTTGCATTATTCAGACCCCCAAAAAAGTAATTGAGATAGATTACCAGCTTGCTTTTCTCATGCCCGGGATATAACCCTTGTACGCCAGATTTCTGAAGCAAATACGGCAAACCCCATACTTGCGCAGATATGCGTGCGGGCGTCCGCAGATATTGCACCTGTTGTGGGCACGGGTAGAAAACTTGGGTTCGCGTTTTTGTCTGACCTTCATCGACATTTTTGCCACTATATAATCCCCTTTACTAATTACTATTTCCTAATCAGTTATTCATTACCGGGCAACGGAACAAACATCCCGTCAATCTCCCCGCGCCTGATTTATGATTTCTAGTCGGCAAACGGAGCCCCCATAAGCGAGAGCAGTTCCCGGGCTTCCTCATCGGTTTTAGCGGTGGTTACAAAACACACATCCATACCGCGTACTTTATCTATTTTATCATAATCTATTTCCGGAAAGATAAGCTGTTCCTTTATTCCCATCGAATAGTTGCCCCGCCCGTCGAAACTGTTTGCATTAATCCCGCGGAAGTCACGCACACGCGGCAGAGCTATGTTGAACAACCTGTCTACAAATTCGTACATTCTGTCAGCGCGCAATGTCAGTTTTACGCCGATATTCATACCCTCACGAACCTTGAAGTTCGCTACGGATTTCTTAGCTTTGCAGATTATCCCTTTTTGTCCTGTAATATCCGCTAAATCTTTCAATATAGCATCTATCACCTTGGAGTTATCCCGCGCTTCGCCGCAACCTACGTTGATTACGACTTTCTCCAGTTTAGGAACCTGCATCACGCTTTTATAGTTGAACTTCTTCATCATAGCCGCTGATGTTTCGGCTTTATACATTTCTTTCAACCTTGCCACACTAAACTCTCCTTTTTCCAGCTTCTAACCTCATAGCTTTTTAGAACAGTGCCGCACAATCCTTTTTGGTGCAACGGCGTTTTTTCTCGTTGCCGTCCATTCCTTTTGCGGCGCGGGTGGGCTTGTTACACTTGGGGCACAACAGCATAACCTTGCACGCATACAACGGAGCTTCTACCTTAATAAGTCCGCCCTGCTGACCCATTTTTCGAGGTTTAACGTGCTTTGTTGCAACGTTAACGCCTTCTATAATAACTTTACCCTCTTTGGGGGAAGTTTCCATTATCTTTCCTTTTTTTCCTTTGTTCTTACCGCTTATCACAACGACTCTGTCGCCTGATTTTATATGCAGTTTGTCCGCCATCGCAAGTTCCACCTCTGTTTCGGAATTTGAAATTCAAAATTGCTGTATTGATCACCGATCGTTATTTTAAAGTTGTATTTATAACACTTCCGGAGCCAGCGAAAGTATCTTCATATATTCTTTCTCTCGAAGCTCTCTGGCTACGGGTCCGAATATACGCGTACCTCTCGGGTTTTTATCTTCTCTTATGATCACGGCTGCGTTTTCGTCAAAACGTATATACGTTCCGTCGTCCCGGCGCAATCCTTTAGCTGACCTGACGATAACCGCTCTTACGACCTCACCTTTTTTAACGACACCGCCCGGAGCTGCTTTTTTCACCGAAGCAACTACTACATCCCCGATTTTGGCGTACCTTTTGCGCGTACCGCCTAAAACACGGATACACATCAATTCCTTCGCGCCGGTATTGTCCGCCGATTTCATATATGACTGCATTTGTATCATAGGATCGTTTCACTCCCTACTTCGCTTTTTCGAGTATTTGCACGACTCTCCATCTTTTTTCCTTAGACAGCGGGCGCGTTTCCATTATCTGAACTCTGTCACCTGCCGCACATGAATTCTGTTCGTCGTGCGCCTTAAATTTATTTGTGCGCTTTATTATCTTTTTATACAGAGGATGACGAACATTGTCTACGATAGCTACTACTACCGTTTTATCCATTTTATCGCTCACGACTCTGCCCACGCGGGTTTTCCTCAAATTTCTTTCACTCACGCCATAAACCTCCCAAATAATGCGGATACATTCATCATCTTGTCTTCTTCCCGTTAACTATCCAACTTGGTAAAATGAATTCGTTTTACGCCATCTCCTGCTTGCCGGCTTGCTCCAGCTCACGCTGCCTTAATATGGTTTTGATCCGCGCTATCTCTTTCTTCACCGCGTTGATCCGCATCGGGTTTTCAAGCTGATTTATGGCAAGCTGAAACCTCAACTGAAACAACTCCTGCCTTAAATCTTTTTCAAGTTTAATTAACTCATCGGTTGCTTTTTCCCTTAATTCAACTGCCTTCACGCCTGAACACCACCCGTCTGCGCTGTTATAAATTTACATTTGATAGGAAGCTTGTGCATCGCCAGACGCATAGCTTCTTTTGCAACGTCTTCGGGAACTCCGGCTATTTCAAACATCACGCGTCCCGGTCTCACCACTGCCACCCAATATTCGGGCGAACCTTTACCCGAGCCCATACGGGTTTCGGCAGGTTTTTCGGTAACGGGCTTATGCGGAAATATCTTTATCCAAACCTGTCCTCCGCGCTTGATATAACGGGTCATTGCAACACGAGCCGCTTCTATCTGGTTCGAGGTTATCCAACCCGGAGCCTCTGCCTGTAATCCGTATTCGCCGTAAGTCACTGTGTTTCCGCGGGTATCTCTGCCTTTTGTGCGTCCGCGCTGTACCCGGCGGTATTTTGTACGCTTTGGTATCAGCATTATCTGACGCCCCCTTCCCTCTGGGGTTTGCGCGGCGGACGTCTGCGGCGGTCACCGCCGGGACCTGCGCGTCTGTCGCGCGGTCTCATAGCAGGCGGTTCCTTGCTGACTTCGCCCTTGAGCAATTCGCCTTTATATATCCAAACCTTGACTCCTATGCGTCCGTAGGTGGTATGCGCTTCCGCAGTTCCGTAATCTATGTCTGCCCTTAACGTCTGCAAGGGAATCGTACCTTCATGATAGCTTTCATTACGCGCTATTTCTGCGCCGCCTAAACGTCCAGAAACACGGGTTTTTATTCCTTTTGCTCCCAGCTTCATCGCACGCCCTATGCTTTGCTTCATCGCACGCCTGAAGGATATACGGCGTTCCAGTTGTGCAGCTATATTTTCGGCTACTAATTGAGCATTGATGTCCGGAGTGCGTATTTCAACTATATTAAGGTTGATCATCTGTCCGGTCATTTTTTCGATTTGTGCCTTAAGCTTTTCGATCTCTGATCCGCCCCGGCCTATAACTATACCCGGTTTAGCACAATGAATATTGATGCGTACTCTTGCCGGTCCGCGTTCAATTTCTATCCGCGACACACCTGCGGCAAAAAGCTTTTTCTTTATAAATCCGCGAACCTCGTAATCCTGAAAGATCAGGTCGCCTATATCTGCTTTTTTCGCGAACCAACGCGAGTCCCAATCTTTAATCACGCCTACGCGCAATCCGTGCGGATTGACTTTTTGTCCCATGCTTTGGTATCATTCCTTTCCGACAGCGATTACTCTTTTTCTTCCAGTTTTATCGTAATATGTGAAGTCCTCTTCAGAATTCTTGCCGATCTTCCGCGCGCTCTTGCCCTTATTCTTTTCAAGGTAGGACCCGGCGATGCAAAGCATTTGGATATGAACAGTCTTTCTTTTGTCATACCCAGATTGTTTTCGGCGTTCGCTACTGCCGAATTCAACAGCTTTATCAGATGCTCGCTCGCGGCTTTGGGTGTATGATTCAAAACCGAGAAAGCATATCCTACATCTTTACCCCTGATAAGATCGAGCGAAATTTTAACTTTGCGCGGCGATATCCGCAAATATTTTAAGTGAGCCGTTGCTTCCATTTATATTCCTCCGATATTAAATGATGGGTAACTCGGAACGGTTTTTTATAGATTACCTTTATGTCTTACTTTCTGGTGGTTTTGGAACCCGCATGACCGCGATATGTGCGGGTAGGTGCGAATTCCCCCAGTTTATGTCCTACCATGTCTTCGGTTATATAAACCGGTATATGCTTTCTGCCGTCGTGTACCGCAAAGGTATGACCGACAAAATCGGGGAATATCGTGGACGCTCTGCTCCATGTTTTCAAAACCCGTTTGTCGCCGGTTTCATTCATTGCGAGTACACGTTTCATGAGCGCCGGTTGTACATACGGACCTTTCTTTACGCTTCTTCCCATTTTCTTCTCCCCTTAATAGTCAATTATCTTATTTCTTGCCGCGGCGTTTTACTATATATTTATCATTAGGGTGATTCTTTTTGCGGGTTTTATATCCCAAGGTCGGCTTACCCCACGGAGTTACGGGCCCCGGCCGTCCTATAGGTGATTTTCCTTCGCCGCCTCCGTGCGGGTGATCAACGGGATTCATAACCGAACCGCGAACCGTAGGTCTTTTACCCATATGACGGTTTCTGCCCGCTTTACCTATGCTTACGTTTTCATGATCGATATTTCCTACCTGTCCGATTGTCGCTTTACACAGAACCGGAACATTACGCAGTTCTCCGGACGGAAGCCGTACCAAAGCATAACCGCCTTCGCGAGCCATGAATTGTGCCATATTTCCGGCACTTCGCACTAACTGCGCACCTTTGCCCGGATATAATTCTATATTATGGATAAAGGTTCCCACCGGGATATGTGTCAAAGGCAGTGTATTGCCCGGCTTTATGTCCGCACTCTCACTTGACATCACAGTGTCGCCGGTTTTCAGCCCGAGCGGCGCAATTATATATCTTTTTTCGCCATCCGGATACTCCACGAGAGCTATATGCGCACTGCGGTTAGGATCATACTCCAGCGTTTTCACAACACCGCCGACATCAATTTTGCTGCGCTTAAAATCTATAATACGGTACTTCCGGCGGTTTCCTCCGCTTCTGTGGCGTACCATTATCCTGCCTGTATTGTTCCTGCCTGCGTGCTTTTTTAAAGGCTTCAACAAACTTTTTTCGGGTGCTGTCTTTGTCAGATCCGAATAATCCGTTACCGACATTGAACGCCTTGACGCGGTAGTAGGTTTATATTTTTTAATAGCCATGGTAAACCTCCTTGCTCCTTTAGGTCATACCCTCAAAGAATTCTATTGTTTTAGAATCTTCGGTTAATGTCACTATCGCTTTTTTCCAGTCCGACCGATAACCTGAAGTGCGCCCCTGACGGACAAACCGTCCTTTGCAATTCATGGTGCGAACTTTCGCCACTTTAACTCCGAAAAGTCTTTCCACCGACTTTCCTATTTCGATTTTGTTGGCTTTTTTGTCAACTTTGAAAGTATACTTTTTTTGTTCCATACCTTCCATCGAACGTTCGGTTATTATCGGCTTGATTATTATGTCCTGAGCGGTTTTCTGCATTACGCGAACACCTCCTCAATTCTGGCGATTGCATCCTTCGCCGCTATGAGCTTGTCATGGTTCAGTATATCATATACATTAAGCGAACTCGCGCAAATAGTAGAAACCCCGGGTATGTTGGATGAACTTTTTATTATTTTATCATCGGCATCTTTCAATACGATCAGAGCTTTTTTGTCCGCACCGAGCGAGCTGAGCATTTTGATTATCGTCTTGGTTTTGTATTCCTCTGCTGCAATTGAATCCAAAACGATTATATCGTTGTCCGCCGCTTTGGAAGATAACGCCGACTTCAATGCTAACCGTTTTACCTTTTTGTTCAGCCGATAACTGTAGTCACGAGGTTTCGGAGCAAAGGTTACTCCGCCGTGTGTCCATATAGGTGAACGTGTCGAACCGTGTCTTGCCCGTCCCGTACCTTTTTGGCGCCAGGGTTTACGTCCGCCGCCGCGCACTTCCGCGCGCGTTAACGCTGACTGTGTCCCCTGCCGTCTGTTCGCTAGATAGTTGACGACCGCCATATGCATAACACCCGTGTGGGGTTTAATTCCGAATATAACGTCCGAAAGCTCGATTTCTCCCGCTTCTTTGCCGCTCATATCAAAAACTTTAAGATTAGGCACTGCCGTTCCTCCTTACTTCTTGACGCTGTTTGTGACGACCACTATGCCGTTTCTCGGTCCGGGAACCGCACCTTTTATTGCAATCAGGTCATTATCGGCATCAACTCTGACTATTTCGAGGTTTTGTATCGTCACCCGCTCGGCACCCATACGCCCCGGCATCTTTTTGCCTTTAATTATACGGGACGGACTGCTTCCGGCACCCATCGAACCCGCGTGCCTTACCACAGGTCCGCTGCCGTGACTCTCTTTCAGTCTAGATGTGTTGTGACGTTTGATCGTGCCGGCGAACCCTTTACCTTTGGAAGTCCCGGAAACATCAACATAATCTCCCGCCGCAAATATGTCTGCTTTTATTATATCGCCGATATTCAGGCTCTGGGCATCCTTAAGTCTGAATTCCCTCAGATGGCGTTTAGGAGCTATGTCCGCTTTTTTGAAATGTCCCGCCAGCGGTTTTGACAACTTTGTGGTTTTTGTGTCGCCGAAGCCCAGCTGAACCGAATCATAACCGTCGTTCTCTCCGGTTTTTATCTGTGCGACGGTACACGGCCCTGCCTGTACTACGGTTACGGAAAGAACTTTTCCGTTTTCATCGAAAATCTGCGTCATGCCGATTTTCCTTCCGATGATACCCTTCTTCATCGTTCAATTTCTCCTAGAATTTTATTTCTATTTCAACGCCTGCCGGAAGTTCAAGACCCTGCAGAGCTTCCACCGTCTTGTTGGACGGTCGCTGTATATCAATCAGTCTTTTATGTGTTCTGGTTTCAAATTGTTCACGCGAATCTTTATATTTATGGACGGCGCGCAGTATAGTTACAATTTCTTTTCTCGTCGGCAGGGGAATCGGCCCCGTTACCCGTGTGCCTGTGCGTTTCGCACTTTCCACAATTTTTTCGCACGCCGCATCAACCAGTGAATGGTCATAGCTTTTGAGCTTGATGCGAATTTTCTCCTTGATCGGCATACCGTCAAACCTTTCTTTTCTCTTTAACAGAGGCGAAATGCGGGATGCTAGAGTTTGGATTTTGCCAAGCTTTTGCAACTCGTTACACGTTCCCAAGCGTTCCATTTTTTACGGTCACGCCAAAACACTGTATCACAACAGATATATCTTTGTCAAGCATTATAACAGCGAAATATTGTGAACAATTTGTAAATTCGAGGTTTTTATCGAATTAAGTACAAATATTTACCCTATAAACTTAAATTTATACTTGACACCGCAGACGGAATGCGTTAATCTTAATAACTGAGATTAATAGAAAGGTTTATTTTGGTTTTATAGAGCCTGCTATTATTCACAACATATATTAAAGTTATTTAAAAGGGAGTGTAGACCGTGGCACAACAAGCACTCGATCTTATAAGAGAAGCCGAACGAAAAGCAGCCGATCTTGTAAGGGATGCCCGCACCGAAGCGGAGGATATCATCAATAACGCAGAGAAGGATGCGGCAAAAGCATACGCAAAACTGACTGCGCAGTGCAAAGAACAGGCAGCAAACGGCAAACTGGCCGCTTCGGCTGATGCACAGGCAAAACGTGCGGAATTTGACCGTCAAACCGAATCCCTTTGCAAAGAACTTACGGACAAGGCTTCGGCAAACAAACATGATGCTGTCCGGACTATAATCTCGATGCTGTAATAACTTCATCCCTTATGCAAGGAGGGTTTTCTTTTGGCGATACTTAAAATGGATAAAGCTGTAATTTACGGACTTCACGCAAACCGGAAATCTATCCTGGAAGAACTTCATAAAAGAGAAATCATCGACGTTTCTGAAGTTTTGGGGGAAGATTTTGTGCGCAAAGAAACCGGCAAAAGCATCTCACAGTTTGAAAACATTTTACGCCTGTCGGAGCAAGCTCTCGAAATTTTAGGTGAATACGTCCCCGAAAAGTCCGGTTTATTCAGTAGCCGGAAAACTCTGGGGGTAAAAAAATACAACATGAATTCAACACAGAGCAACCAGGTGTATAAAACTGCCCGGAATATAGTTGATATTTCGGACAAAATACGCGAAAGCTTTGAAAATATCCGTACTATCGAAACGAAGCAGGCGGCGTTGGCGGCATACACCGGACTTGATGCACCGCTTAACGTAACCGGAACCGAAAGCACATCCGTAAAAGCCGGATTACTGTACGGCTTATGGACTGAAGAAAGAATCAAAAGTCTGCTGGCTGAAAATGAATTGGACAAGGTTTATTTCGAAATATTGTCTGCTTCCAAGGAATATACTTCTCTTTGGTTCGTTTTCGCCAAGTCGCACGAACAAAATATGCGTTCCTTTCTGCTGGATTTGGGCTTTTCAGAGCCATTGGTTACATCCCACCATCTTACCGAAAAAAAGATAAAGCTTCTTAATGAAGAAATAAAGAAGATAAAAGCGCAAACCGAAGTGTACGAAACCGAAATAAAAGAGTTGTGTGAACGGCGGCGCGATATTGAATTGCTGTGCGACCATATGCGGCTCCGTATAGAAAAATATCAGGTTCTCGGAATGATGGGAATGACCGAACACACTTTTACCGCGCAGGGGTATATTCCTAAAGAATACAGTTCGCAAATTAAAGAACTTTTGGAGAGCAAATATTCCGCTTTCGTTGAGTTGAGCGAACCTGATAACCCGGAGGATGCGCCTGTCGCATTACGAAACAATTCTTTCTCCGCTCCGGTAGAAGAGATCGTCGCTACTTATAGTATGCCGTCCGGCGTTGATATAGACCCGACCCCCATTGTCGCGTTCTTCTACTATCTGTTCTTCGGAATGATGTTTGGCGACGCGGGCTACGGCTTGATGGTAATGGCGGCTTGCGGATATCTGGGTTTTAGTTCATATTTGGAGAAAAAGAAACGCAAAAACTATCAAATGTTCTTTTACTGCGGGGTTTCCACTACACTTTGGGGACTTATGTACGGCAGCTTTTTCGGTGATATTATAGATGTTATACCCCAAACTTTCTTTGGTGTGGAATATTCCCTCAAGCCGTTGCTCCTCAATCCGGTTGAAAGCTCTCTTTTCCTTTTGATATTCTCTGTCAGTATCGGGCTTGTACACGTTCTTATCGGTTTATCAATAAAGTTTTATATGCTGATCCGCCAAAAAAAGATCGTGGATGCGGTTCTTGATATCGGACTTTGGGGGCTAGTCCTGCTAAGTGTCGCTATGCTCGGATTAGGCATGGGCATCGCCGGCGCGGCTGTGCCTGAGGTAAGCACACCTCCTCTTCTTAAGGCTATATCATATCTGGGCTTGAACCTTAAAGAAATGGGCGCAGATTCGGTTTTGTCCGCAATCGGTATGTACGGTGCGATTATCGGCGGCGTAGGACTGGTAATAACCGGCGGACGCAAAAGCCCGAGCATACCCGGCAAGGTTATCGGCGGTGTCGTCGGTCTTTACGATATTACAGGATATGTCAGTGATTCGCTCTCTTACTGCCGCTTGATGGCTTTAGGGCTTGCAAGCGGAGTTATCGGAAATGTTGTAAATCTGCTCGGCAGTATGGGCGGCGCATCCGTTGTCGGCGTAATAATGCTGCTGTTAGTCGGTGCGGTCGGGCATTTATTGAATTTCGCTATCAATATGCTTGGCGCTTATGTTCATACCAACCGTCTTCAATACGTTGAATTTTTCAGCAAGTTCTATGAAGGCGGCGGCCGTAAATACACCCCTTTCAGCATGGACACAAAATACTATGTGTTTTCTGAAGATTGAAAAGGTGTTTTAAATTGTTTCGGTTTATCTTAAAAATTTAACATAGATATTAATGAGAAAGTAGGTTTTGATCATGGGTATTTTTTGGGCACTTTTAGGAGCCGCTTTGGCGGTCGGTATGGCGGGCGTAGGTTCCGCTAAGGGTGTAGGTATTGCCAGCGAGGCGGCGGCAGGGGTTGTCGTGGATGACCCGTCAAAATTCGGACGGCTTCTCGTTTTGCAGCTGCTTCCGGGTACGCAGGGACTGTACGGTTTTATTGTTGCCGTTATGGTATTGCTCAACACGGGTATTCTGGGAGGGGAAGCTCCGACTCTTACCGCCGGTTTTGTCTTCTTGGCAGCTTGTGTTCCTATCGCTATCGGTGGTCTTATTTCAGGAATGGCTCAGGGTCGTGTAGCGGCTTCGGGCGTTAACATCATCGCTAAAAAACCCGCCGAAAGCTCTAAAGCTATCGTTTCCGCTTCGCTGATAGAGCTGTACGCGTTGCTGGCGTTTATCATTTCTTTCCTTATGGTTATAAACGTTAACACGGTCACCGCAGCTGTAGCATAAAAAACGGCGAAGGTATCTTGCGGGATTCAAATGATTGAGGTTCTGTTTTCATAGTTTTGGTTTTTATTAAAAATTAGAGCGGTAATTACAATTATGTCTTCCCGCTCTATGAGAACGGGTTCCTCAAAAATCTTTAGCGTGAATATTAAAGAAAGGAACCAGGTCGGCTCAAAAGTCGCACGGATTTATTATGACTTTTGTGCAGACAGATTTGGTGCATAACTTTTTCTATGGATGCGTTAAACGGAATTACAGACGGTATAATGCTTGAAGCAAAAAAAAGTTCGGACGAAATAATCGGAGAAGCTAACCGGAAAGCGGCACAGATAAAAGCAAAAGCCGAAGAGGATCGCGCGGTTTTGAAAAAAAAGCTCGATGAGGAATCGGCTAAAGATTTCCGCGAGATTTCCCGGCGCGCTGACTCCGCGAACCGTCAGAAAAGACGTCAGGCTTTACTCGGAGCGCGCAACAAGGTGATCAACGAGGTTGTAGCACAGGCAAAAGCCGAATTGACAGCTCTTCCCGACAAAGAATATTTTGATTTGATGTTTCGGATTTTCGAAAAGAACGCTTGCGCATCGGACGGCATACTCTGCTTTGCCCCATCGGATCGCAAACGGATTCCCGGCGATTTTATCCGGCGCTGCCGTGCGCTGTACCCGGATAATTCTCTGGAATTGTCCGAAGACGACGAAAATATACGCAACGGTTTTGTTATCAAGTACGGCGATATAATCCAAAATTGTTCCTTAGACGGTATTTTTGAAGCAAATAACCAGCTGTTCCGTGATAAGGCGAACGAAGTAGTCGGGTTCTGAGCAGAATCATTAGACATTTTAAGCTCAGATTCCCGCATACTGCTATGGAGTGATATTTCATAATGAAAGAAACAGCATACGCATACGCAGTCGCGTATACACGCGCGTTGGAGAACAGAATGCTTCAAAGAGCAGATCTTGAGGCAATGCTGGCGTTGCCGTCTGAAAAAGATGCCTTGAAGTATCTGGCGGACAAGGGGTATGGGAATTCGGGTTCTAAAACTGCGGCAGGTGCTGAAGAAATGATGAAAAACGAACTTGAGTACACTTGGAGCGAGGTTCAAAATGCCTGCCCCGAAGGAGCTCCTATTGATATTTTGCTGTATCAAAACGATTTCCACAACCTCAAGACGATTTTAAAATCTATCTTCGACGGCTCGGTTTCCGGATATGAATCCCTGCTGCTCGGTCCTTATATCACCGATCCGGCTTTTATTTACGAGTCGATCACAACCGGAAAAACGGACGATTTTCCTCCGCTTTTGCGTGATGCAGCCAAACGTGCCTACGACATTTTAGCAAGTACAAACGATGGTCAGCTTGCCGAAATAGAACTCGACAAGGCGGCATTTTCCGCAATGGCAGAGGTAGCCGCAAATTCCCGTGAACCGTTTCTTATCGGCTGGGCGGATTTAAGCATCGCCCTTTTGAATATGTCGATTGCTTTGCGCGGCGCGAAAGCCAAGAAAAGCAAATCTTTTTTGACCGGAGCAATGCTTAAATGCAAGAATATAGATAACAGCGTTCTGCTTAACGCGGCAGAAAGCGGTTTAACCGAAGTTATAGCAGCGTTTACGCAATGCGGGTTCGAGGATGCCGCCAAAGCCGCTGAAGAATCCGTCAGTGAATTCGAACGGTGGCGCGACAACAAGCGTTTGAATTATCTTAAAGCGGCACGCTACAAAGCGTTCGGATTTGAGCCTTTATTGGGTTTTCTGGTCGGCAAACAAACCGAATTACAGTCGGTTCGTATAATATTGTCCGGACTGCGCGGCGGAATTGATGCCGAAACATTACGCGGAAGGTTGCGTGATTTATATGTGTAGTATAGGTGTTATCGGTGATTACGACAGTATCTGCGGATTTTCTGCATTGGGTCTCGATATTTTTCCGGCGGAGAATATTGAGGATGCAGGACGCGAATTAAAATCGCTCGTAAGCCGGGGTTACGGAATTATTTATATCACCGAAATTTATATGCAGCAGCTCGCTCTTGAATGTGAGCATTACCGCGAAGCGCAAACGCCGTCCATCGTCCCTATTCCGTCCTGTACGGGCGTTATAGGGGTCGGAAAAGCTCTTTTAAAAAAATGTGTCGAGCAGGCTGTAGGGTCTGATATTATATTCAAGGACAACTAATGCCGAAAGGAATGGATGTTTTATGGAAAACAGTGTTGGGATTATCAAAAAAGTTTCCGGACCGCTGGTAGTTGCCGGCGGTATGCGAAGCGCTAATATGTTCGATGTCGTTCATGTTAGTAAACACCGCTTAATTGGAGAAATCATCGAAATGCACGGCGACCTTGCCTCTATACAGGTTTATGAGGAAACCTCCGGATTAGGTCCGGGCGAAGAAGTTTTGTCTCTGGGAAGTCCGCTCAGCGTTGAGTTGGGTCCCGGACTTATGAGTAATATTTATGACGGTATACAACGTCCTTTGGATGCGATAAAAGCAAAAATCGGAACCAATCTTGAACGCGGAATACAGGTTCCTTCGCTTGACCGTGAAAGCAAATGGAAATTTGTGCCTTCCAAAAAACTGGGTGATAAGGTTGTCGGCGGCGATGTAATCGGAACGGTACAGGAAACGGAAATTATCGTCCACAAAATCATGGTCCCTCACGGATGCGACGGCGAAATTACCGGATTGGAAGAAGGCGAATTTACCGTAACCGAAAAGATCGGCACGGTTAAAAAAACCGACGGCAAGATTCAGAATTTGACCCTGATGCAGGAATGGCCCGTGCGTAAAGGCCGCCCTTACAAAGAAAAATTACCCCCGGATATTCCCCTTATTTCGGGTCAGCGTATTATTGACACACTCTTTCCTATCGCCAAGGGCGGTGTCGCCGCTATCCCCGGTCCTTTCGGGAGCGGGAAAACCGTCGTCCAGCATCAGCTCGCAAAATGGGCGGATGCGGACATTATAGTATACATCGGGTGCGGAGAACGCGGCAACGAAATGACCGACGTTTTGTTGGAATTCCCTGAAATTCTTGATCCGAAAACCGGAAAATCCCTTATGGAAAGAACCGTACTCATCGCAAACACATCGGATATGCCGGTCGCCGCGCGGGAAGCATCGGTTTACACCGGGATCACGATTGCCGAATATTACCGCGATATGGGATATAGTGTAGCACTGCTTGCGGACTCCACCTCACGCTGGGCGGAAGCACTCCGCGAAATGTCGGGACGCCTGGAAGAAATGCCGGGTGAAGAAGGTTACCCCGCTTATCTCGCAAGCCGGCTTGCCAGCTTTTATGAACGTGCCGGGCGTGTTATAACTGCCGGGACTGAAGAACGTCAGGGTGTGCTTAGCGTTATCGGCGCGGTTTCACCTCCGGGCGGAGATATATCCGAACCGGTATCTCAGGCTACTCTGCGTATCGTCAAAGTGTTCTGGAGCCTGGATTCTGCGCTTGCTTATCGCCGTCACTTCCCGGCAATAAACTGGCTGAACAGTTATTCGCTCTACCTTGATTCGATGCAGGATTGGTTTGAAAAAAACATAGCAAAAGACTGGACGGATCTCAGACTGAAAATTATGTATCTTTTGCAGGAAGAAGCGGAACTCGACGAAATCGTCAAACTGGTCGGTATCGACGCTTTAGGTCCTAATGACCGGATGAAACTTGAAGCTTCCCGGTCTATCCGCGAAGACTATCTTCATCAGGATGCTTTCCACGAAATTGACACTTTCTCGTCTACCAAACGCCAATATCTTATGCTGAACCTCATCGCTGCGTATTACGACCTTTCGGTCAAGGCTTTGGAAAGAGGGATAAAAATCAATCAATTGATTGATCTGCCCGTCCGTGAGCGGATAGGAAGATTCAAATATGTAACCGAAGATGAAATACAAAAAGAGTTTGAATCCGTAAATGCACAGTTGCAAAAAGAAATCGGCGATTTTTCATCAGTTGAGGAGGAATAGAGTATGCCAAAAGAATATCGTACTATTCAGGAGGTAGCCGGTCCCCTTATGCTCGTCCGTGATGTAGAGGGTGTTACCTATAATGAGCTGGGCGAAATAAAGCTGGCAAACGGCGAAACCCGTCGTTGCCGCGTGCTTGAAATAAGCGGTTCGGATGCGTTGGTTCAGTTGTTTGAAAACAGTGCGGGTATTAATCTGGACGAAGGCAGAGTAATTTTTTTGGGACACGGTATCGAATTGGGTGTATCCGAAGATATGCTCGGACGGGTTTTTGACGGCATGGGTAACCCTATTGACAGCGGCTTGGCTATTATACCCGAAAAACGTCTGGATATAAACGGCGTACCCATGAATCCCACTGCGCGCGACTATCCTGAAGAGTTCATCCAAACCGGGATCAGTGCAATAGACGGGTTGAACACCCTTGTCCGCGGTCAAAAGCTTCCTGTGTTTTCGGCAAGCGGACTTCCGCACGCTAACCTTGCCGCACAAATCGCAAGGCAATCCAAGGTTTTGGGCACGGATACGGAATTTGCAGTTGTTTTCGCCGCCGTGGGTATAACCTTTGAGGAATCCAACTTCTTTGTCGAGGACTTTACGCGTACCGGCGCTATTGAACATTCTGTTTTGTTCATCAACCTGGCAAACGACCCTGCTATCGAGCGTATTGCAACTCCGCGTATCGCGCTTACGGCAGCGGAATATCTTGCTTTTGACCTTGGTATGCACGTTCTTGTTATCATTACGGATATAACCAACTATGCCGATGCTCTGCGCGAGGTTTCCGCGGCTCGTAAAGAAGTTCCGGGAAGACGCGGTTACCCGGGTTATATGTACACCGATCTTGCGTGTATGTATGAGCGCGCCGGACGGCTTCAGGGTAAGGATGGAAGTATCACCTTTATTCCGATACTTACCATGCCCGAAGACGACAAAACCCATCCAATCCCCGACCTTACGGGTTATATTACCGAAGGACAGATCATACTTTCCCGCGAGCTTTACCGCAAGAACCTTTCTCCGCCTATCGACGTTCTCCCTTCGCTTTCACGGCTTAAGGATAAGGGTATCGGCAAAAATAAAACCAGAGAAGACCACGCCAACACCATGAACCAGCTTTTTGCCGCTTATGCAAGGGGTAAAGAAGCTAAGGAATTGATGGTCATACTGGGCGAAGCGGCTTTGACCGATATTGATAAACTATATGCGAAATTTTCGGACGAATTCGAAAAGCAATATGTTTCTCAAGGCTACAACACCAACCGCAGTATCGAGGAAACCCTTAACCTTGGCTGGAAACTCCTCTCGATTCTGCCCCGCAGTGAATTGAAGCGTATCAAAGACGAATATATCGACTTGTATTACGGCAAATAAGGGTTGAATGATAACCGCGGCAGGAGTTACGCCCTACGAATCAGGGAATTATTCCCTGAAAGATTAATATGGGGGTTTTTATATGTCTGTAATTAACGTAAGTCCAACCCGTATGGAACTTACTAAAATAAAGAAAAGGCTTGCTGTCGCTACCAAAGGGCACAAACTGCTTAAAGATAAGCGCGATGAGCTTATGCGCCGCTTTTTGGACACGGTACGCGAAACTAAAGACCTGAGGGAACGTGTTGAAGTCAAAATCGCCGAAGCCAACCGGAGTTTTGCTTTAGCCAGTTCGATAACACAACGGGAAGCGATCGCCACAGCTTTGATGCTGCCCAAACAAAAGGTAAGCTTGAATATTTCCGCAAAGAATGTAATGGGCGTGAATATCCCGGTTTTCGATATAGAAGAAAAAACACGCAGCAAGGACGACTCCCTATCTTACGGATATGCTTTCACCAGCGGAGATTTAGATAATTCTATTTCTATATTATCTGAAACCTTTAGCGACCTGCTTCTGCTTGCGGAAAAAGAAAAGATGATCCAGATGCTTGCAGTGGAAATCGAAAAAACACGCCGCCGTGTCAACGCTTTGGAATATGTTATGATTCCTAATTATCAGGATACAATACGTTATATCACCATGAAACTGGGCGAAAACGAGCGCGGCAATATTACTCGCCTTATGAAAGTCAAAGATATGATGGTAGAAAAACAAATCGAAGCAAGAAAAAGGCAGAACGAAGCGTTGTCAGGATAATAGGCGAGATAGGCAATGCGCTGATCTGATTGAAATATACGGTTGATTCCGCCGTGTGTATTATACTTTCAGATATTTATTATTTTTATTATACAAGAGGTAAAACAATGAGCATTAATAACGAATTAATTATTTCCGGAGATAACGTTGATATAGCCATTGAAAAAGGCTGTAAGCAACTGGGGCTTTCCAAAGACGATGTTACGATCGAAATAATCGAAAAAGAACAAAAAAGTTTGTTCGGGAAATTAAAATCACCCGCTTCGGTACGGCTTATCAGCAAAATATCGGATTCTTTCGGCTCGAACAAAGGAGCTAAGGCAAAGGCATATCTTACAAAAATATTATCGGTTATGGACATTGGTGAGTTTGACGTAAGCATGGAAGAAACCGAAGAAGCCGCGCTTATTGAACTGAACGGTGAAAATATAGATGAAGTAGTGGGACGGCACGGCGAAACACTGGATGCAATACAATATCTGTCTTCATTGGTCGCGAATGCCGGCGGCGGCGATTATTACAAAATTACGATAGACTGCAAGGGTTTTCGCAAAAAGAGAGAACAGGAACTTGCAAAATTAGCATCTTCGGTAGCTGCCGTGGTTAAAAGGACGGGGAATTCCTCAACCCTCGAATCTATGAATCCTTTTGAACGGCGTGTTGTCCATGCCGCAATATCCAAAATAGAGGGCGTTTCCTCAAGATCTATAGGCGAGGAACCTAACCGAAAAATAGTAGTAACATCGGATAGGGTCACTCCAGGCGGCAGATATAGCGGCAGACGTCCGGCATTTCCGGTCGAAAGAAAACCCCGCTCCGAACCGTCCGTACCAAAAGGCAACGGCGATATTTACAGCTTTGAAAAGGGGTTCAAAAAACAGGAATCCAAGGAAGAAAAATTGGCGAAACTTTATTCTAAGATCGATATTGAAGAATAGTGTGAACCCCCGTGGAACAAAATTTGCGGCAGCTGCTGCAAACCGCAGTAAAATATACCGCACCGATGATTATTTTGTCGCATTAGATTTTTTACAGCATACTATAAACTAAGCGGAAAACCCGCACGCTGTAGGACGGTAAGTGGCAAAATACGAGGTATCCCACATTTTGCCCATAGGGGAGCTTACGTTCTACATTACAGCGGCACGGATCCCGCTTGATATAAAAATCCCCCCGGCAATCGCTGGGGGGATTTTTACTTTCGCGTATTTTCGCACCCTTTTTGTGCTAATTCTCTGTTTCTAATCTATTTTGCACATAAGACAATCCGATCAGCAATCCGGCTGCTACGGAAGTAATCACTATTTCGGGTCCCATATAACCTATGTTGTACACAAACGAGTACAGAACGGCAGACCAGTCTTCGGGAGCATATTCACCCCACACGATCGCACCTATGATAAAATGACAGACAAATCTTGCGGAAACTCCAAGTATACTTCCGGCTATAATCGACATAGCAGGATTTTTTATAATATCCTTAAATATTCCTGCCAGACCTACCACCGCGAACGCTACCAAAAAGTCCAAAACTATCACAGCGAAAAAAGACCCCGGTGTCTTCGCAAAGCTGGGAAGATCACCCAACCCCTGCAACAATAATTGCAGGACACCATGTACAAAACCGCAGCCTATTCCCCAGCGCACACCATATTTATACGCTAAAAATACGATAGGCAGCATACTCGCGGGAGTGATTGATCCGCCGTAAGCCCAAAACGCTCCTATTTTGAAATAAGACAGTGCCAGACCTAACGCCAGCAACACCCCGCTTTCGGCAAGCATAAATGTTTTTCTGTTCTCCATTTTAAAAAATTCCTTTCTATTTAAGCGCAATAAAATACGCCTTAATACAAAATAAAAATCCCACAATCTTTACAGTCGATACAGTAATACCTGTTAAGTCTGTGAAATTTGTGGAACTATCAATAAATCTCCCTACGACGGTATTAACCATATCAGGTTCAAAGGGACCGGAGGGGATTCCTCACATCTCAGCCGTTTATACAGCGCCCCTGATTTTTATGTATTCATTTTTTATTATAATAATATCTCTGTTCGTTTTTGTCAAGTGTTTTTTCAAAATCTTTTGTTCTTTTTTATTATTTATTCGTCTTTTCGAATATTTTCGGCGGCTTACAGGCGTTTTCCATAGTTTGATTCAATCAGGAAATATTTTTAACGAAAACATTTTAACTTTTTATAACCCGTAATTTCCCTTAAAATTATAAAGTATTTGTAAAATATTGAACTACCCCTTGTAATAAAGCAAAATATTTGTTAAGATGATATTTATAATTCAAAAATAAAATGTCGGAGGAAACGTTCTCCGCGAAAGGATGGTCTGGTAAATGGAAAAAGGAATTAAGATTGGCATTAACGGTTTTGGGCGTATAGGACGTCTGGTGTTCCGGTCGGGGATAAATAATCCCAAGTACAACTTTGTCGCAATTAACGACCCTTTCATGTCCCCGGATTATGTGGCGTATATGCTTAAGTACGATACTATCCACGGGAAATTCGAAGGTGAGATTACTTACGACGACACTTCGGTTACAGTTAACGGCAAAAAAATTCTGTTCTTTGCGGAAAGAAACCCCGCCGATATTCCGTGGGGTAAAGTCGGCGCAGAATATGTAGTGGATGCTACAGGCATCTTCCATTCAAAAGACAAATCTCAGGCTCATATTGATGCAGGCGCGAAAAAGGTTGTATTTTCCGGTCCTTCCAAGGACGATACCCCTATGTTTGTATGCGGCGTAAACTTAGATAAATACACAAAAGATATGAACTTTGTGTCTAATGCCTCCTGCACAACAAACTGCCTTGCTCCCCTCGCAAAAGTCATTAACGATAATTTCGGCATCACCGACGGTCTTATGACAACGGTACACTCCGCCACCGCTACCCAGCTTACGGTAGACGGCGCATCCAAAAAGGACTGGCGCGGCGGCAGAGCGGCTTCGGGTAATATCATCCCGTCTTCCACCGGAGCGGCAAAAGCCGTGGGTAAAGTTATTCCGGAACTCAACGGAAAATTGACGGGAATGTCTATGCGTGTACCCACGTTAAATGTTTCGGTCGTTGATCTTACAGTAAAGCTCGCCAAACCCGCATCCTACGACGAAATTTGCAAAGTCGTAAAAACAGAAAGCGAAGGCGCGCTCAAAGGAATATTGGGTTACACGGAAGAAATGGTAGTATCTTCGGACTTTATCGGCGATTCCCGCACCTCTATCTTTGATGCAAAAGCGGGTATTGCTCTTACCGATACTTTTGTCAAGCTGGTAGCATGGTACGATAACGAGTGGGGTTACTCCTGCAAGGTGCTGGAACTTATCGAGCATATGAACAGTGTGGATAATAAGTAGTAAAACAGAAAAGGGGATTTCACTGTGAAGCATATCAAAACAATTTATCGCCGTGATTTGAAAAAAACCGTTAAAACAGGCGGATGCGGCGAATGTCAAACTTCTTGTCAGTCGGCGTGCAAGACCAGCTGCACTGTAGCCAATCAAAAATGTGAAAATTTGCAAAAATAGCAAAAACTTTTAATAGACCTCCTCGGAAATCAAAACGATGTATGAACACAGATGATTTTTCGTCATACAAGGCAATTTTGACGAGAATATCATGGATATTTAAGGATAAACTAACGCCGTGTGACGGAAAATCTTCCGTTCATGCGTTGCGTAATGATCTTCGAGAAGGTCTAATTATCGGCTGCACCCATGTGCCTTTGTACCCGATAAATTCGGTTGCGTATGTTAATACGATCCCGAATTTATCGGGATTGCCGATTAAAACGGCAAAATCTTTTTGAACAAACCCTTAGGAGATTTCTTTGAACAATATACATAAATTTACCCTGAACGGTTATTATATAGTTCTTGATGTTCCGAGCGGAGCCATACACAGCGTTGACGAGCTTACCTATGAATTGCTTGGTATTATATGCTTCGACGAGCATGGAACGCCTGTTTTGCCGCCGGATGCGAACAAAACTCTTACCCGATATAGCAGGGATGAGATAGACGAAACGTTTGCAGAAATATATGAATTGTATCAGGACGGACTGCTGTTCAGCACAGACGAACGGGTAGACGAATCTGTATATAATACAAAAAATGCCACGGTCAAAGCCCTTTGCTTGCATATCGCACATGATTGCAACCTGCGTTGTAAATATTGTTTTGCGGACAAAGGAACTTTCGGACAGGAAAAAGAATGGATGCGTGCAGAAACCGGAATCGCGGCTATTGATTTTTTAGCTGCAAATTCATCATTCCGCACAAATCTGGAAGTAGATTTTTTCGGCGGGGAGCCGCTGATGAACTACGAGGTTGTGAGGACTGTCGTAGATTATGCGCGCGGTATAGAAAAAGATTTGGGCAGGCGCTTCAGATTCACATTGACTACCAACGGATTGGCATTAAATGATGCTATCATTGAACACATCAACCGGGAAATTGACAATGTCGTGCTTTCTTTGGACGGGCGCAGGGAGGTCAACGACCGAATGCGTCCGCGGATCGACGGTAAAAGCAGTTATGACATAGTCGTCGAAAAATTCCAAAAGCTTGTAAAACTGCGCCGCAGCGGACAAAGCAAAAGCCGCTCTGTTTCTTATCCGGATTATTTTATCCGCGGTACCTTTACCCGGAACAATCTTGATTTTTGCGAAGACGTTTTGCATATTGACGGTTTAGGGTTCGATCACATTTCGATAGAACCTGCAATCGGTATAAATAATGATTTTGTGATTGGGGAGCAAGATCTCCCTATAATCTTTGATGAATACGAAAGGCTTGCTAAATTACTCATAAAAAAAGAGCGTATTGGAAAACACATATGCTTCTTCCATTTCAACCTGGATTTGAGCGGGGGACCGTGCTTGCTTAAACGGCTGAAAGGCTGTGGTGCGGGTGTTGAATATCTGGCAGTCACTCCGTCGGGGGATATTTATCCTTGCCATCAATTTGTGGGTATACCGGAATGGCAGATGGGGAATGTGCATACCGGAAAACTTGATGTGAATAAAAAAACAACCTTTTCCAAAACCTCTATTTACGAAAAAAAAGGATGCGCAGATTGCTGGGCACGTTATTTTTGCAGTGGTGGCTGCAACGCAAACAATTACAAATATGCACAGGATATTTTAACCCCATATAATATCGAATGTGAATTACAAAAAAAGCGGCTCGAGTGCGCCATTATGATGAATGTATCCAAAGGATGAAAAAATGTTTGAACCGTTAATTTTTGAAGAATTTAAAATTGAATTAAACTCCGCGGATTCCGAATTGAATGAATTGGAAAAAGCGATGGATATACCCGGATTGTCTGAAAAATTGGCACAATTGGAAGCCCAGACAATTGGCGGCGAATTTTGGTGTGACACAAAAAAATCAGGGGTAGTGCTGAAAGAAATAACCGCCGTAAAAGGAAAAATCAAAGCTTTTAACAAATTAAAGGAACTGCGCGAAGATGTCTTTACTTTGATAGAAATAGCCCTTGAGGAATCTGATGGATCATTGGAAAATGAAATCAAAAAAAGTCTTCACACCCTCAAAACCGAAACCGAAACCCAAAGCCTTGCCATTCTGCTTACAGGTGAATACGATGCTAAAAACGCGATCCTGTCCTTTCATGCAGGCGCCGGCGGAACCGAAGCGCAGGACTGGGTCGCGATGCTGTACCGTATGTATACAAGATGGACTGAACGCCACGGATATAAGATAAAAACCTTGGATATTTTATCCGGCGAGGAAGCGGGTATAAAAAGCGTAACGGTCTTGATAGAGGGTTTAAATGCTTACGGTTTTCTCAAATCTGAAAGCGGCGTACACAGACTTGTGCGTATATCACCGTTTGATGCATCGGGTAGGCGGCACACATCTTTCGCATCGTTGGAAGTAATGCCTGAAATTGAAGAAAATACCGAAATCGAGCTAAAAGAAGAAGATTTGCGATTTGATACCTATCGCGCGAGCGGAGCGGGAGGACAGCACGTTAACAAAACCGAGTCGGCGGTACGCGTCACTCATCTGCCCACAGGCATAGCTGCCGCTTGTCAAAATGAACGCAGCCAAATGCAAAACAAAGCCGTTGCGATTAAAATGCTGCTTGCCAAACTTGCGGAAATAAAAGCGCGTGAACACCTCGAAAAAATAGAGGACATCAAAGGTGTCCAACGCGAAATTGCATGGGGCTCACAAATCCGCTCCTATGTTTTCATGCCATACACACTGGTTAAAGATCATCGCACCAACTTCGAAAACGGAAATATCAATGCGGTTATGGACGGGGATTTAGATGGGTTTATTAACGCATACCTTATTTCCTGTTAATAATTCAAAATGGCAAAGAAATCACAAAACAAAAAAGCTTAAATGTTATTTTTGTTTTGTGATTTCTTCTGCGATTGCGTTTATTTTTTGGAGCCGATGATTAAGGCCGGAGCGGCTGAGTTTCTTTTCAGATAAACGGCAAAGCTCGCTTAAACTGGCTTCGGGATTTTCCTGACGCAGCTTTGCAACCGACCGCAAAGAGAGCGGAAGAGAATTCAACCCGCGAACCGAATCAATAATATTAATATTCGCAAGCTGAGAAGCAGCAGCGTATGCAAGCCGATTCATGTTGGCGTTATCGCAGTTGGTCCGGCGGTTCGCATCACCCCGGGCTTCCTTTTCGATTTTTATGTCAAGCAGCTTGAACATACTTTTAGTCGCCCCTATAGTGGTCAAAAAATCTAATATGTTACCGTTATCCTTTAAGTATATTACAAGCTTGCCTTTACGCAGAGTCAATTTCGGCAGAAAATTTTTGGCTTTCAACCGCGCCATCAATTTGTCCGCATCCTCTTTTCCCGGCGGAGTAAACTCCAGATCATACTCTTTGCGCGGATCCGCTATAGTCCCCCATTTGATAAAAGCCTCGCGGAGATAGCCCCCGGAATCATTGCGGGACTTTAGTTCTTCACGCACTTCGTTGGAAAAAGACATATAACAAAGCCTTACCAAGTTACGCAAAAAAACCTGCGCTGACTTGATCCCTTTCCTGATAATAATTAAAAATCCTTAAGGGTATTTTTTTATCGTTTATTTATATCCCGATGATTTACCGTCACTCTGTTTCCGCTTGAACTAAGGCGGTCGCAAAGGGTTTGAGCGAACACTACAGAACGATGCTTTCCGCCCGTGCATCCAAAACCGATCGTCAGCTGGCTTTTGCCCTCATCAAGATACTGCGGTATAAGGAAGTCTATCAGGTCGGTGATTTTTTTATAAAGTTCTACCGCCCGGGCAGGCGCGAACACAAAGTCTGCCACATCTTTATCCAGCCCGGTTTTGTTTTTTAAGTCCTGTTTATAGAACGGATTGGGTAAACATCTCACATCAAAAACCAAATCCGCTTCGCTGCATGAACCATATTTAAATCCAAAAGATACACAAGTTATAAGCATTCCGGTTTCAAAACTGCCCCGGAATATTTTTCCCATCCGTTCTTTCAATTGTCCGACGGTGATATGGGTGGTATCAATAATATAATCTGCGCTCCTGCGGGCATACCCCAACAATTCCCGCTCCTTTTTTATCGCCTGTTCAACAGAGCCGTTTGTTTCGTTAATCAAAGGGTGTTTGCGCCGAGTTTCCTTGTAGCGTCGTTCAAGCTCCGCATCTCCGGCATCAAGAAACAACAGTTGATACGCAAGACCTTTGGTTTCCAGCTCTTTCAGGCTGTTGAAAAATCCTTTGCTGAATTCCCGTCCCCGTATATCCGTCACTATAGCGACACGGGACAGATTCAACTCGCTTGCCTGCGCGCATAATTCCGCAAACACGGGTATCAGTGATGCCGGAATATTATCTACGCAATAAAATCCCATGTCTTCCAGAGCGTTTATAGTCCCGGACTTTCCCGCGCCCGAAAGCCCGGTAATAATTATTAGTTCCACTTATTTTGTCCCTGCCCTTTCATTAGACCTCCTCGAAAATCATTTCGCAGCGTATGAACGGAAGATTTTCCGTCACGTTTTAATTCCCGAGGAGTTTTGTTATCTTGGAATTGGCATTATATTAAATTTTACTCTTGGTCAATGTTTTCAGATTATTTTGATTTCAAGTTCAAGGTTTATACCCTTTTTATTGTATACGGTTTTTTTAACAATATCGATCAGCTCGATTATATCCGCACTTACCGCGCCGCCGGTGTTAATAATGAAACCCGCGTGTTTTTCACTGACCTCAGCATTCCTCACCCGGGCACCTTTAAGTCCGCACTCTTCGATCAAAGCGGCTGCATAATAACCCTCCGGACGCTTGAACACACTCCCTGCGCTCGGGAACTCGAGCGGTTGTTTTTGTTTGCGGCGAGATAAGATATCATCCATTTTCGCTTTAATCTGTTCTCTGCTTCCGTGCGCCATTTGTAAAAAGACTCCGGTGACACAGTAATCCAGCGAAGTATATACACTCTTTCGATAGGAAAGTTTCAATCCGGTTTCTGTAAACGCTCCCGCGTTACCGTTACCGTCAATATGCGATGTTTTTTTAAGAATATCGCTCATTTCTCCGCCGTAAGCCCCTGCGTTCATGCAGGCGGCTCCCCCGACCGTACCCGGGATACCCCATGCGAATTCCAGCCCTGTCAACGAATTTTCCAACGCAAAACCGCATACAGCCGAAAGCGGCGCACCCGACTGTGCTTCGATAATGTTGCCGCTTCTCAACCTGATACCATTAAACTTTTCACCCGTGAATATTACCAATCCGTTTATTCCGGAATCTGCCACAAGGACATTTGAACCTTTACCGATAATATAATATTTTGTATCCGTCGCTTTGCAAATTTTTATCAGATCCGCTATTTCCCTCTCATTCGACGGAAAAGCCGCAGCCTTTGCTTTTCCCCCGGTTTTGAAAGTGGTAAAACGCGACATACTCACATCCGTGCGATATTCAATATTATTTCCCCGACAGAGTTTTATCACACTCTCCATTCCGTATGCCATGCACCAAAGCTACACAAAACGCCATTTAAAATAAATTTTTCCTGTCTCAACAAATGACTGTATACGCTGCTCCGGTTCCTTTCCTGAGTGTTTTTCGCGTTAATTTCTGATTTTATTATTTTTAGAAATTATTATTTTAATTATCCCAATTGCATTCATCATTCACTATATCCGTGGCAAAACCCAGGCTATTTAAAAGCTCATGTGCGGCGTTATGCCCAAGCTTCTTTTGACGGCTGTTCATAGATGCCACTTCCAAAATAATCGCGAGGTTGCGCCCCGGTTTTACGGGTATTGTTATAGCAGGCACTTCTATATCCAGTATTGTGGTATATTCATCATCCATACCCATACGGTCATATGTTTTATCGTTATCCCAAACTTCCAAATGTACAACAAGGTCAATTTTTTCGGTAAGTTTGACCGCACCCATACCGAACAGCCGCATAGCGTTAATAATACCTATGCCGCGCAGTTCCACAAAATGCCGTATATTTTCGGGTGACGAACCCACAAGCGTGCGGTTAGATACCCGCCGGATTTCCACCGCATCGTCAGCGATCAAACGATGTCCCCGTTTGACAAGCTCTATGGCTGTTTCGCTTTTTCCCACGCCGCTTTCGCCCAATATCAGCATACCTTCACCGTAAACTTCCACCAGCACACCGTGTCTTGTTACGCGCGGTGCAAGTTCAACACTTAAGAAGCTTATAAGCGCGGACATAAACGTAGATGTATTATCCTGCGCCTTGAGCAAGGGAATACGATGCCGTTCGGCGGATTCTTCCAATTCATGTATTAACGGCAGATTTGATGTATCTACAACCGCAGGCACATTGTGAGCGAACAGCGAATCTACCCTTTCGGCACGGGTTTTATCGTCCAGACTTTTTAAAAATGCCGCCTCCATCCTGCCTATACATTGGATCCTATACGGTTGAAAGTATTCATAAAATCCACACAAATGCAATCCGGGACGGTTTACCTCCGGAGTTGAAATAAATATTTCATCCTCGGACTCATGCAGATATATCGGTGCTAAATCAAATTCCTTTATAAGTCTTGCAAGACTCACTTTATACTTTTCCGTCATGCTTTTCATCCTTTCAAGGTTTTCTTCAAATACATACCCGTATATGATTTTTTATGTTTTGCGACTTGTTCCGGGGTTCCGCACGCTACTATATTTCCCCCCCGGTCGCCGCCGTCCGGTCCCAGATCTATAATATAGTCGGCACATTTGATGATGTCCAGATTGTGTTCAATAACCACAACGGTGTTTCCGGAATCCACCAGCCTTTCCAGCACCGCCAGCAAACACGCTACATCTGCGGCGTGAAGACCGGTCGTCGGTTCATCGAGCATAAAAATCGTTTTGCCCGTAGAGCGTTTAGACAGTTCAGTTGCGAGTTTTACCCTCTGAGCTTCTCCGCCGGAAAGAGTAGTGGACGGCTGTCCCACCTTAATATATCCCAGACCAACATCAAACAGCGTCTGCAGCCTGCGTGCGATTCGGGGTACATTCGCAAAAAACTTCAACCCTTCCTCTACTGTCATTTCCAGTATTTCATATATGGATTTACCCTTGTATTTTATTTCCAGCGTTTCCCGGTTATACCGCTTACCTTTACATACTTCGCACGGAACATATATATCCGGCAAAAAGTGCATTTCAATTTTAATTATGCCGTCCCCGGAACAAGCTTCGCATCTGCCGCCCTTTACATTAAAACTGAAACGCCCCGGACCGTAGCCGCGCATTTTCGCATCATTGGTTTGTGCGAATAAGGAGCGCACATCGGTGTATAATCCGGTATAGGTCGCAGGGTTCGAGCGCGGTGTGCGTCCGATAGGCGATTGATCCACATCAACAATTTTGTCAAGATATTCTATTCCGGCTATCTTTTTGAATTTGCCGGGGCGCGTGCGTGCGTGATTAAGTTTTCTTGCCAGCTCTTTGTACACTATTTCGTTTATTAACGAGGACTTTCCTGAACCTGACACCCCGGTGATCGCCGTAAATACCCCCAGCGGAATTTTTACGTTTATTCCGCACAGATTATTTTCATGCGCTCCGTATATTTTTAAGGAATGCCCGTTACCGCTGCGGCGGATTTCCGGAATTTTTATGCTTTTTTTGCCGCTGAGATACTGTCCTGTTACGGATTTTTCGCAGTCTTCAATTTCTTTTGGTCTTCCGGCGGCAACGATCTGTCCGCCGTGTATTCCCGCACCCGGTCCAATGTCTATAATATAATCAGACTGGCGCATTGTATCTTCATCATGTTCTACGACAATCAGGGTGTTGCCCAAATCCCGTAATTGTTTCAAAGCCTTGATAAGTTTGTGATTGTCTTTTTGATGCAGACCGATGCTGGGTTCATCCAGGATATACAGCACCCCCATTAATGAAGAGCCTATTTGGGTCGCAAGACGGATTCGCTGACTTTCGCCGCCGGACAGCGATCCGGCAGATCTCGATAAACTCAGGTATTCCAAACCCACGTTCCTCAAAAAACTAAGACGTTCCCGAACTTCTTTTAATATTCGGGTTCCGATCATATTTTCCCGTTCGCTTAATTTCAGGGTGTCCATAAATTCCAATGCGCCGGACACACTCATCCGGGAAAATTCACTTATATTTATGCCGCCCACCGTAACGCAGAGTATTTCCTTTTTTAAGCGGGCTCCGTTACACTCCGGACACTTTATGGACGTCATATACTGTTCCAGATCGTCTTTAGACCATTCGCTGCCAGATTCTTTGTACCGGCGGTCAATATTGTTTATCAAACCTTCAAAATGCGCCTTGTATTCGCCTCCGCCATAAATACCGGCTCGTATAAGTTTTATCTTTTCGCCTTTTGTTCCGTACAATATTATATCCAATATTTCAGGCGGCAACTCACCCACCGGTGTTTCCAGTGAAAATTTATAATGTTTCGCCAATCCGTCAAAATACATTCCCGCAATCGTGTTTTCGGCATATATCCAACCGGAAACCCTTACCGCACCGCGCCGTATCGAGACTTTTTTATCTGCAAAAATAAGATCCGGATCGGTTTGCATGAACGTTCCAAGTCCTGTACAACGCGCACACGCCCCCGCAGGGTTGTTGAACGAAAACATCCGCGGGACAAGTTCGCTCATGCTCACGCCATGATCGGGACAAGCATAATTTTGTGAAAACAATATTGTTTCACCGCCGATAACTTCCACGGCCGCCAGTCCGTCCGCAAGTTTCAGCGCAATTTCAAGGCTGTCGGCAAGCCGGGATTTTATGCCGTTATTTATAATAAGCCGGTCTACTATAATATTAATATCGTGGTTTTTATTTTTGTCCAGATCAATGGTTTCGCTCAGCTCATACATCGAACCGTCAATTTGGACACGCACGAAACCGCTTTTACGCGCGGACTCAAGTTCTCTGCGATGCTCGCCTTTGCGCGCTCTCACAATCGGCGCAAGTATCTGGATGCGTGATTCGGCAGGAAGACGGAGAACCTGGCTTACTATTTGGTCAATAGTTTGCTGTTTTATTTCGCGGCCGCACACCGTACAGTGCGGAATGCCTATGCGAGCGTACATAAGTCTCAAATAATCATAAATTTCGGTCACCGTACCCACAGTGGATCGCGGATTTCTGGAGGTAGTTTTTTGGTCGATAGAAATCGCCGGCGAAAGCCCCTCAATATGATCTACATCGGGCTTGTCCATTTGTCCCAAAAACTGCCGGGCGTATGCCGAAAGACTTTCAACATACCGTCTTTGCCCGTCCGCGTAAATTGTGTCAAAAGCAAGCGAGGACTTTCCTGAACCTGAAAGCCCCGTTAAAACGACAAATTTATCGCGTGGTATTTCTACATCTATATTTTTAAGGTTATGCTCCCGCGCACCTTTTATTATTATTTTGTCAATAGACATCCAATAAAAAACCTTTCGCTATCATGTAACCTCTAATTTAGCGTTTCACAGTCAATTCCCCGGAACCGCCAACCGGCGGCAATCCGTAACACTATGTATCCGCAAAACGATCTTTCAGGGGTTATCTTCAATAAATCAAACTATTATTTTTTTAATCGTAATTTCCAGCGCCCGCGGGTCGTTCTTTAAATCTATAAAATACGCTTCTTTGTCCTGCGCGGCATCAATCTTGATAATCGGGCGGGTCAGCAAATCTTCGTGGTTTTTATATACAATACCTTCTACACCATTGGAAAGCAATACGTTGAACCCTTCGGGGAACGGTGTGATTCTTTTTGAGAATATTTCCACAATCTTCGGATTGAAATGTTTACCCGAATTCCCGATCACATATTCATATGCCTCATGGGGCGATATTGGCGGACGGTAAGGACGTTCTGAAATCATAGCATCGTACACATCCGCAACCGCAATGATCTGGGCAAACAGGGGAATATCGTTCCCTTTTCTGCCATACGGATAGCCTGAACCGTCATATCTTTCGTGGTGCATAAGTGTTCCGATGCAAACTGAACTTGTGAATGTGCATTTATCTCTTATAAATATATATCCCAGCGTTGAATGTTTTTTTATCGTGTTGCTTTCATCTTCGGTCAACGGTTCAACTTTGTTCAATATGTTTTTATCAATAAAACTCTTC
The DNA here is from genome assembly GCA_009778115.1 of Oscillospiraceae bacterium. Classification (GTDB taxonomy): domain Bacteria; phylum Bacillota; class Clostridia; order Oscillospirales; family Ruminococcaceae; genus WRME01. Next base: position 45,747 of record WRKL01000002.1, read on the forward strand.
CCCATATCATGAAGTATGGAAGTAATAGCGAGATTTTGGAGCTGTTCATAGGACAAGCCATAGGATATTCCGATAATCGTACTCAACACACACACATTTACCGAATGTTGGTAGGTGTATAAATCGAATGATTTTATATTCATTACGTTCATAACGGATTGTTCGGAAGAAAGCACGGAATCTATAATTTTTTTCAACTGATTCATCAATTCCTTTAAGTCGTTGCGAATCAGACCTTTTTCGCCGGAAACAGCGTTCAGCATTATACTGCGGGCAGCTTTCATCGAACTATTGCGTATCTCATCCGAAATCACATCCGTGATTTGGATCCCATCCGAAAATTCATCCTGTATATACAATCCTGAATATCCCATATTTTGGAGCTTTTTTATTAAAAACGGTGACATCGCAACACCATTGCGAACCAAAAGATCTCCGTTTGAACCGTGAACCGATTGCGCTAAAATCATGCCCTCTTTCAACGCCTTTACGGAAACATAACGCACGAACAACCAATCCCCTTTTTTTCACAGTTTTACAGTTTCACAGAGAGCCCGTAAGGGTCAAAAATATGAATTATAGATTTAATTAAAACATTATACCCGGGTACCGTTATTATCCGTTTTGTTTTTGGTTTATCCTATACCGGATGTGTTTTTTCTTTAAAATCCACATTTTCTGAATCTATCCCGACTTGTTTATTCCGGCGGTTTTCGAAAAATTTTACAGCTACCTTACCGAACTGCGCATAACTTAGCAGATCTTCTTCCTGCTGCATATAATTCTTGCATTCTTTACGCAGTTTTTCGAGTTCGGGTTCGAGCAGATCTGCAGGACGGCAGTCTATTGGTTTTTCGTCCCCTATTATCTTTTTTCTGAATTCCGGATCTATCGGCGCCGGAGTGGAGCCGTATTCACCGCGAATTATTCCCTTGAACTCGTTGGAAACCATTTTATAACGTTCGCCGGTCACGATATTTAGTACAGCCTGGGTTCCTACTATCTGCGAGGTCGGCGTTACCAACGGCACAAAACCTGCATCTTCGCGCACCCTGGGGACTTCCTGCAATACATCATCGAGTTTATCTTCTTTGTTTGCCTCTTTGAGCTGAGAAATGAGATTTGAAAACATTCCGCCGGGAATTTGATATTTTATAACGTTGGCATCCACACCCAGCATACTGGGGTTAAGCCGCCCGGATTTTAGATATTTATTTCTCAGCGTGACAAAATATTCACGCAGCTTGAAAAGCTTTTGCAAATCCAAGCCTGTATCGTGTTCGGTATTTTTAAATGCCTCGACCATAGTTTCGGTCGCAGGATGCGACGTACCCAATGCCAACGGTGAGATAGCGGTATCAACAACATCCGCACCCGCTTCCGCAGCCTTTAGCAATGCCATTGACGCCATGCCCGAAGTATAGTGACTGTGTATTTGAATGGGAATTTTAACAGAATCCTTGATAGCTTTCACTAATTCATATGTGCCGTATGGATCCAGCAACCCTGCCATATCTTTAATACAAATCGAATGCGAGCCCATTTCCTCAAGCTGTACCGCCATTTTAACAAATTTTTCATTGTCATGGAACGGGCTTTTGGTGTAAGATATGGTCGCTTGAACATGACCGCCCTCTTTTTCGGATGCCTTGATTGCCGTCCGAAGATTGCGTATATCATTAAGCGCATCAAATATCCTTAATATGTCGATTCCGTTCGCTATAGATTTTTGCACAAAATATTCCACTATATCGTCCGCATAATTACGGTATCCCAGCATATTCTGACCGCGGAACAACATTTGCAATTTAGTATTCGGCATTCCTTTTCTTATTACGCGCAAACGCTCCCACGGATCCTCATCCAAAAAGCGCAGGCAGGCATCAAAAGTCGCTCCGCCCCAAACTTCGCAGGAATAATATCCTATCGAATCCATAAGCGGCAATACCGGTTTTATTTCTTCCATTGTCATGCGTGTTGCTATCAAAGATTGGTGCGCATCACGCAGTACGGTTTCCATTATTTTCGGCATAAATATTTCCCTCTTTCTATCGGCAGTCTTTGAAATTTTATTTATCATCAAGCGTGTTTTTTAGACTGCCTATTTTAAATTCACGTTTTTGACATTGAAAGCTTTATGACAGGAAGCGTTTCTTTTACAAGCGGATATTCACCAAATTATTTAATAAACGCCAGCTTATCGTTAGTTTTTACCGAATCACCTTCTTTGACCAGAATAGCGGAAACTGTTCCGTCGAAGGGCGAAAATATTTCGTTTTCCAGCTTCATCGCTTCCAGCACCAGCAATAACTGCCCTTTCTTAACCGTGTCGCCGGTTTTAACCCCGATTTTCAAAATTGTCCCGGGTACGGGCGCATTCACGGGATTACCTTCAGCAACACCCAAAGCTTCGGTAGGGGCAGCAACGGTTTTTGAAACTTTCGGAACTGCCGATGCCGGCGCGGCCGGTACCGTTCCAGCGGAAACTTCCTCCACAACGACATCATAACTTACGCCGTCTACCGTAATTTTATATGTTTTCATATACATCTATCTCCTTATATTTTTTATTTTCCGGATAATAACCCTTTAACGCCAAAATATAGTTTGCAAAAATTTACAAAGTCAGGTTCGAACGTTTTTTGGGAGTTTTGAGAATTCTTTTCCCATCGAGTATATCGAATGCGGCGGCAATTACAGCCGGAACTTCAGCGGCCGTTATAACGCCGTCAACATAACCCTTTTCCGCCGCTACACCCGCGCTTGCATATTCATTCTTATATTTATCAGCGAACTTTGCCCTGTCGGCTTGTATATCCCCGGATGCGGCAAGTTCATCTGAATACAAAATATCCACCGCCGCTTCAACCGGGAGTGTCGTCAGCAAGGCTCCGTTTAACGCATAGGTGAGATCCGCTCCGCTGAACGCCGCCAAAGACGCACCCACGCCGTCGCCGCAAATAAGACGAACCTTAGGCATTGTGGACTCAGCATAAATGCCTGCCAGTTTCGCCGCATCCCGAATGCTTCCTGCGGCTTCGTTCTTAGCGGAAAGTTCAAACCCTTCATTATCTATCAAGGTAAGCAAAGGTATGGAAAACGCATCACAGAAAGCAATGAACCTGGCGGCTTTGTTTGCATCGTTCGAGCCTATTCTGCCCCCTGCTTTATCCGTGCCGATCATACCGGCCGCTCTTCCCCCGATAAAAGCAAAGGCTGTGAAGCAAGCCGATCCATATTCTTTTTGCAATTCATAAAATGTGCCGTTATCCGCAAGCTCTTCCGCCAGCTTGCGGGGTTCGTTCAACGAGCAAACACTTTCACCGGCAAACTCAACCAGCGGAGCACTGTCCAGATTGTTCGCCGGAAGAAACGCGATCAACTCTTTGATTTTCGCAAAAGCGCTTTCTTCATCCTTGCATACCAGGTGTGCCGCTCCGGAAGTAAGACAGGCTTCGGCTTTTCCCGCATCCTCGGCTTTATCTCTTGACAAAAACGGCGGTGACAGGAATAATTGAGCATCTTTTGTCATAAATACAAAATCTGAGACCAGCGCGGTAAGCGCAAGCGAACCCATACAGTTCCCGGTAATAAGCGAAATCTGCGGAACAACGCCCGAAAGGTCGGTTGCCGCTTTGATAATATCCTCAAAATTTTTGATAACGCCGATGCCTTCTTTCAAATCCGCTCCTTTGGAATTGAAAATTGAAAACAGGGGGGCACCGTTCTTTTCTGCCAACGCATAAATTTTCAAGAGCCGCGCACTCTCGGCTGAACTGAAAGCTGTTTCCCCCGTTTGACAGAAAACATACACGGGGCAACCGCCTACCGCGCCAAATCCGGTTATCGCTGTTTTCTGACCCGGGTTAATTTCGGTAAAACTGCCATCGTCAAAAAAATTTTCCAATAACTGCCGTGATTGAGACATAATCACTGCTCCTTCCACATGAAACCACAATTTTTACCAGTCGGCTTCTAAATATTACCTGATCTGTAGACCGCCTCTGATGTATATATACATTATACACCAGAGCTATAGGATAAATCAAGCCTTTTTTGCTTACTTTTATTTTTATTTAGTTTAATATGGATATTTGAGGATAAATTAACGCCGTGCGACGGGAAATCTCCCGTTCATTATGTTGCGGAGTTATTTTCGAGGGGGTCTATTTTACTCTAAATTAATAATTTATTTCTTCACGCACGAAAATCTTTGAAAACATTTTTGCGCATCAAACGAAGCACGGTTTGGTTTAATCAAAGGCTTTAGGGATAGCGTAAAAACATGAATGAAAACAAAAAATCAGGTGAAACTATATATAAAAGTTTTCACCTGATTTCTTAGACGGGGGTGTTGAAAAACAAAGACCGCTAAAAATCAAGAGCAGTATTCTTTGCGGGTGGTTTTTTCAACACCCCCCAGACATATTTTAGGTTGAAATTATTTTTGGACCTGTATACGCGTTAAAGTATAATGCAAATCAAACCCTGACATCCTTCGTTAATTATCCGCTCAACCGTTTCCTGCATTTTAAGACGCGCCTCATGGGGCATACGATAGAGTTTGTTATGCAGCCCCTCGTTGACAAGCTCATGCAATGATTTACCAAAAATGTTGGATTCCCATATTTTCTGCGGGCTGTCCTCGAACTCTTTGAGCAGATAAAACGCCAGCTCCTCTGATTGTTTTTCGGATCCGACTATCGGATTTACTTCGGTCGTTATATCTGCTCTTAGCATATGTATAGACGGTGCGGAAGCTTTCAGCCGAACTCCATACTTCCCCCCGTGTTTTACAATTTCAGGCTCTTCGAGTGCCAGTTCTTCCATAGTCGGCATAACTATCCCGTATCCCGTTGCATTTACTTCCTCCAGCGCACCCTTGATTTTTTCGTACTCTCTCTTCATTTGCGCAAGTTCGACCATACAGGGCATGAGGTCGGATTCTCCGCCGATCTGCAAACCCGTTGTTTCCCCTAATACCTTATAAAACAGATCTGACTTCAGGTTTACGGTAATCCTTGCTATCCCTTGACCTAAATCAATATTATCTATATAGCTCTTTATTACATACTGACATTCCCCGATGACTTTTGCGGCTGCTTTAACTTCCCAAAGCCGGTTAATACCCTTTACCGCAGATTTTATACAGCCGTATACGTCAGATTTAAGCCAGTGTTCTTTGTCAAGATGCGCTATCCATCTCGGCATATCGAAGCTTATTTCTTTGACCGGAAATTCAAAAAGTATAACCGAGAGAATTTCTTTTATATCATCCTCGCCCATATCCAGACAGTTGACCGGCAACACGGGGACATCGTACTTTTCGCTCATTTCTAACGCCAGTTTTGATGCGCTTTCGGATTCCGGGCTAAGACAATTGATCAAAACTATAAAAGGTTTTTTTATTTCTTTGAGTTCTCCTATGACATTTTCTTCGGCTGCTGCGTATTCCTCACGCGGAATATCACTGATGCTTCCGTCTGAGGTCACAACCAATCCGATAGTAGAGTGATCCGAAATAACTTTTTGGGTTCCCACCTCAGCTGCCATGTTGAAAGGGACTTCATTGTCGAACCATGGTGTCATAACCATACGCGGATTCTCGTTTTCAATGTATCCCAACGAACTGGGCACGATATAACCCACACAGTCAATCAGACGGACATTAAGGCTCGCATTGTCTTCCAGCGTTATCCGGACGGCTTCTTCCGGAATAAATTTGGGTTCGGTAGTCATTATCGTGCGTCCTGCCGCTGATTGCGGAAGTTCATCCGTCGCACGCTCTTTACGCGCTTCCCCGTCGATATTAGGTATTACCAGCGTTTCCATAAATTTTTTGATGAAAGTCGACTTCCCGGTTCGTACCGGTCCTACCACCCCGATATAAATATCGCCGCCTGTGCGATGCTCAATATCTTTGTATATGTTACGGCTTTGCATATATTTTCCTCCTATCGCTATACTCCGGGTATTAAAAGCATTTCCCGTTCGTTTAATATGCCCGATTCCTGACCGGATGCGTTTTCTTCAAGCCCAGCGAGGGCATTTTCTTCAATAATCGCAAAAACAGCAGCATTGTATCTTTTTGCTATATCCCACACGCTTTCGCCCGCATCGGCAAAATAAACCGTCAATGCCGCCGAAGAATCCTTAAGCTTCGGCTTTTGTTCGTCTATTTCCGCTTCAATGACCGCATCCATTTTGCCTGCACCGAAAATTTCGCCGTATATCTTCATCTGAACGCGAAGCTCAACCTTATCCGTTCCCGCAAGCGTATGGCTCATCGAAACAATAGCCGCCCTGCAACCTGCAGTAACACTATCATTTTCCGCAATATCGTCGATCCGCCCGTCCGGCAGCTTCAATTCTAAGGGTAAAACACGATCAATGCAACAGGGAATATGATCGTTATCACAACCCAGCGCGCTCACATCAAGTTCGCATTTTACAATGAGTCCATCGTCTGAATGTGAAGCAGCAACGTTCTTCACACCGTATAAAACATCATATAACTCAAAAATCTGCCCGCCCAGATCCAGTGTTTCTTTAACATCAAAGTCCTCGCGGACTACCTTTATCATTTTTTGTGTGTGAATGTTTTTTATTTTAAGCGAACTTTCATAGTTTGTGGAATAGATATCGGCGACTGCTTCGATCTCACTGCTTTTAAAAGCCGAACAGTTAACCGCAAGCAAAACTGTGCAGGAAATAATACTCGCTGCACCGTTCACATCCTGTACAAGTTCTGCATCCGCTGATATAACATCAAAAGATACCGAACAATCGTAGCTTTCATCAATTTCCGGTATATCCACAATCTGGCTTACCTGAATTTCCTGCTCAATTACGCAGAGCTTGTTATCCTCGTTTGCCGTACTGTATAAAATCCGAAGCATTACACTGCCCTTAACCACAACTTTGTTTGCGATGATACGGTGTTCGCTTGAAATAGCATCCGAGCTGATATTGATAATATTTTCTGCCGGCATACCTGGCGGAACGTTGAATTCCTCATGCAAAGTGAACTGCTTATCCGCACTTTTTTTGTCCAGATCGGTTGGGAATTTTTGTTTTCGTACTTGCGCCCCCATTCCTTTTACGTCGGTCAGCAGCTGTTCACATTTCATTTCCGTGACTACTGTTTTACAGGACACGGTTCCTCTTATATCCAACCGGCGGGGATTGACTACACGGCAGTTTATGTAATCTGTCCGCAAATCGGTTCGGATATGAAACTTTTCGGGAGCTTTTTTCAATTCCGCAGTTTTCGAAAAAGGCACCTTTTGTTCGATCGCCCTTATAACGTTTGTTTTTTCAGCTTCAGAATCCGCTTCCGCTACATACAAAATTTTGATAAAAATCATACCGTCCAGCACAAACTGGTCGCCGCTGATACGTTTACTGACAATTTTAGGGATCAGACGGCACTTCAAGATCTTGAATATCCCCGGGTTGTAGTCCGGTAGTATATAGTCCAATTCTACCGGCTGTTCAAGAACTGAGTCGTAAATGACTTCGTTTATACATATGGATTCATGGCTTCGCGTTAGCTCCATACACCTGTGCTCCTTTTAGATTTTTTTGTTTCGGTATTACAACATAACTATAATTATCTATATTCAAGGAATGTCCGTCATATTACAAGCTTGTGATAAAAAAATGAAAGTTGGATAAGATAATTATATAAAGGAGTGATGTTTGATAATGACGGTTAAAGATGTTATGAGTTCCAAGGTTTGCACGGTGACACGAAGCGATACAGCGGCGGATGCTGCGCGGGTGATGAATAAATACGATATTGGTTCTGTTCCGGTGGTGGAAAATGAAAACCTATGCGGGATAATTACCGACCGCGATATAGTGATACGATGTATAGCCGGCGGACGACAGCCCGATATGTGCAAGATAAATGATATTATGAGTCCCGCTACCGCTACCGTAACGTCCGAACAATCTCTTGCGGAAGCGGAACGTTTGATGTCCAATGCACAGGTTAGGCGGCTTCCGGTCGTGGCTTCAGGTAGGCTGGAGGGGATAGTGAGCCTTGCGGATATTGCCCGTATACGCCCGACTGCGGAGATCGCAAAAACCCTGAGCGAGATAAGTATGCCCTAAAAAGCGGAAACGGTTTGTTAATAGAAATTTATAATGACCGAACAAAAAACGCCGTCCGGCTGTTATAACTGAACGACGTTTTTATGATTTTTATTTTGGTTTATTTGAAGTTTCTAATCTTTTTTTAACGGGCTGTTGTCGATAACCGATTGCTTTAAGTTTTCGGGCAGCGGTTCATATCGTTCAAATTTGAAAGTATAAACACCGGCTCCCTGGGTTAATTGACGTAATAAAGTTGTGAAATCGCCCATTTCGCTTTGCGGTACATCAGCTTCTATTACCGTATATCCTTCCTCTTCCTCAGACGGATTCATACCCAGCACACGCCCGCGCAGTTTGTTCAGTTCGCCCATAATATCTCCGGTGTTAGAGTCCGGAACAGCGACTTTCAAACTCCCAATAGGCTCTAAAAGGATCGGGCTGGCCTGTTCGATACCGGTGCGATATGCTATGCTTGCCGCCAGCTTAAACGACATTTCGGAAGAGTCCACATCATGATAAGAACCGTCCACCAATATTGCCTTTAATCCAACTACAGGATAACCTGCCAGCACGCCCTTTTGCGCGCTTTCTCTCAACCCTTTTTCTACCGCCGGGAAGTATCCCTTAGGCACCGCACCCCCGAATATCTTTTCTTCAAAGATAAGATCATCGTCATCACAGGGTTCAAACTCGATCCAAACATCCCCGAACTGCCCGTGTCCGCCCGTTTGCTTTTTATGACGGCCTTGAACTTTTATCTTTTTACGAATAGTTTCACGGTACGCTATGATAGGTACAGCGGTGTTTACATCGACTCCGAATTTATTTTTCAGCTTGGATATGCATACATCAAGATGCTGTTCTCCCAATCCGGATAGTATTTGTTGATGTGTTTCGGCATTGTTTTCGTATGAAAGTGTGGGATCCTCTTCCAGCAAACGCTGCATACCCGAAGAAATTTTGCTCTCATCCCCCTGAGATTTTGCGAAAACGGCTTTGGAATAACAGGGAGCCGGATATTCGATGGGAGCGACTTTCACGGGATTTGCCGGCGCACATAATGTATCGTTGGTATTTACCGTAAGCTTGGTCGCAACACCTATATCTCCCGCACTGATTTCTTTGACATCTTCGTTCTTTTTTCCAAACACAAAGAGGAGTTTACCGATTTTTTCATTTTGTCCGCCGGATGCGTTGTGCAGAGTAGAATCGCTCTTTATCGCTCCTGACAACACTCTCAAAAAGGACAGTTTTCCCACAAACGGATCCGCCACGGTCTTGAAAACGAACACTGCCGCAGGCGCATTTTCATCGCATTTTATTTCTTTGCCGTCTTCGGTTTTAAAGGAAACTTCGTTTGCGCTCGGGGTCTGACCGCAAAGTGCTTTCAAAAACAGCTCCATACTGTCCGGCTCAAAAGGACATCCGCAATAAACCGGACATATTTCGCCTGATTTTATTCCGTTTTTGATCCCGAGTTCCAGTTCCTCGCGTGTGAATTCTTCTTCTGCAAAGAATTTTTCCATCAAATTTTCATCGGTTTCTGCGACAACCTCTTTGACAGCGTTCATCATTTCTTCGTATTGCGACAAATCTCCGGGCATATCGGTTCCGGTCATTTTCCCCTTGCCGTCACTCTTGTACGCTTTCATATCAACCAAATCTATGTAGCTTGTTATTTTGCCATTTTCATAATGAGGGACTATCAGCGGGCAAACACAGGAACCGAACGCTTCTTTCAAGTTATCCACGGTTTTATAAAAATCTACACCTTCGCTGTCGAGTTTGGTAACACAGAACATCCGGGATTTATTCAGTTTTTTTGCCATTTTAAACGCTTTTTTAGTTCCTACCAGTGCACCTGATTTTGCCGAAACCGCAATTAATACGGTATCCGCAAAACCTATTCCCTCGTTCATGCCTGCGGCGAAATCAAACAGCCCCGGTGTATCTATGATATTGAACTTTACTCCCTGATACTCGAACGGTGCCACGGCGCAGGTCAAAGTCGCATTGCGTTTTATTTCTTCGGGTTCAAAATCACATACGGTATTTCCGTCGAGAACCTTTCCCATACGATCGGTAGCGCCGGCAGCGAACAGCATAGCCTCGACCAAAGAGGTCTTGCCTTCGCCGCCTGCCCCGGCTACCGCAATATTTTTAATTTTTTCCGCCGGATATTGTTTCATAAATTTGACACGCATCCTTCTTTATTATTATTCTTTCCAGAAAAAAATCAAAAGATTGATTAATTTTTGAATCGTATCTTTTAGTATATCATATCATGTGTGCCGCTTCAACAATATAGTCAAATAATCTCTTGTAGAAATTTAACGGTGAATCATGTGCATAATTCACAAAAAACCGTTATTGTCGCGCTGCGAACGTATCGTTCGCTAAACGTACCGTTCGCTAAACATACCATTCGCTAAACATACCATTCGCTGAACATACCATTCGCTGAACATACCATTATTGTCGCTCTGCGAACGTACCGTTCGCTAAACGTACCGTTCGCTAAACATACCATTCGCTGAACATACCGTTATTGTCACTCTGCGAACATACTGTTCGCTAAACGTACCGTTCGCTGAACATACCGTTATCGTCGCGCTGCGAATACCATGAACAGTATCACCGAGAATATTCCCTGATAAAGCAGTGCCGCCAGCGGAGAAAGCTGAGAAAGCGCTCCCGCAACCACAAAGCCTGTCAGCATAATCAAGCCGATCACTATCGACGCAAGAACGACCGTCATTCCGAGCATTGAGGTATCGCGAAGCCTCTTTGCTGCGATTAATGATCTGACAAAGCCTTTAAATGAACCGTCATTACATACTGCACCCGGAAGTCTGGGCGCATATGACGTTTCCTCCTCCATAATAACATGATGTCTTGCCGGCAGGATCTTGAACATTTTTTCATCAACTTGGAATATTTTGCTGAGTTTTTCACGCGACAGCATAGAGTCCACCGACTTTACTACCAGTCTGATCGAATTTTTCTCTAACGATTTTAATTCGTTTTTCACATAATATCCCGCTTCAAGACCAACTATAAACAATGCGGTCAATTCGCCGGAATTAGAAAGATAGATCAATTCGGAATCATTTGCGGAATTCCTCCGCTCGTAATCTACGCTGGGTACATTTATATTGTGATGGATCATCAATTCGCGGTTACCTATAAGCACCCGTTTGTCGTTCACCCACGCCGAAACTCCCATCAAATCTTCGTATATCAGAGAATCGACTTCACGCAACAATTCCTTTCTTCCCAGTATAATTTTCAAGAATACGCTTGAAAGGATGCTGTTCGCATTATACAGTACACTTACGGCATCCAAAATGGCATCGTCAATACGTTTGTCCGAAAATGTTTTTATAGCTTTTAAAACTACCGAACGTTCGGGGAACAAACTGTGGGCCTCTACCGCCGCACTGACCGCATAGTTCATTTCCCCCGCCGCATCGTATCCTAACACCGCAGATTTATGCCGGGTAGCCGAAAGTGAAATCTTCCACAACGGGAAGTTTATGGGGAACAAATATGAAATCGGACAAACGAATAATAATGCCGCACTCGCCGCTGTAAATGCTGCCGCTGCCGAATCCGTCAGGTTTAATGTTGTGATAAAGAGTATAATCGCCGATATAATAGAAACCGGCGACAAAATACGGCTTGCCTTGTCTGATAAGTCCTCCGCATACGAATAGTGCATTAAACGGGTAAAAAAGCTTGTTTTGCGATTAACCGCCAAATCTCCCGGAACATCTATAAGCCCCAGCGTCATATCATACACATTCTGCTCATCTTCTACGGTTTTGACGGAATACTTTTCGATCCCCTGTTCGGAGAAAAACAAAAAGTTTTCGGTAAATCTTGCAATAATCAGCCATTTGCCGACTGCGTTCATTAACAACGCTAATATCGCAACAGGCAAATAGATATGCACATTATCTGCGGCCACCGCAGCCGGCGGAATAAACAGCATAGATATCAGCTGCACAAAAACGCCCGCGGTCATAAGAGAAAACAAGCTGTCTCTTTCCGGTCGGAGCTTTATCAACGCTATTATTCCTCCGGCGATCGTGCTTAATGAAATCAAAGCACCCACTATCAGTATAGACAAGCTGATAAATAAATGCGCTGTCGGGAATCTTTCTATATTCAGAAAAGACGGCGCAAAACTCGTCGGACCGAAAACCGAAATATATATTGAAAGGATCGAAAGAATCGCCATAAGCCCTATCCGGCGTTTAAGAATTTTACGGGTGCGATGAAGATTCGCTATGATTTTGTCGTTCTGCTTATCGCTTACATATTCGTCACCCATTTGACCGGGACGATCGAAAATACCGGGCAAACGCCTTTCGCTATCCTCGGTTTGAACGTTTTCGCTATTATCTGAGCTATCCGGATCTACTTCATCTTCCTCACGCTCATGAAGTGTAAACTCGACAGCACGTTTCATACGGTTTTGTTTGAAATCACGATATACGCCCATATACGCAGGGTCAAGACGGCCTTCACTCCTGCGTTTTCCGTCGTCTTTTGCAAGAGTTTCATCCTCGCCGGAGCGGTCTTCTTTTTCGGTCGCCGGATCTTCCTTCAGGTTTTCTTCGCCGCCCGGCGTTTTTGCCTGCTCCTCTAGTTCACCCGGTTCATCCGGTTTTTCCCATATAATCTGTATTTCGGGTTTATCGGGTTTATCGGGTTTATCGGGTTTATCGGGTTTATCAAGTTTTTCGGGTTTTTCAGGCTCGCTGACCGTTTCTTCTTTTTTGTGCTTGTCGGTTTCGGTTGGTTTGATTATTTTATTGGAAGAAAATTTTTCGGGTGAAATTTCAGGTCTGGACGGCAGTCTTTCCCATAACGGAGGAAGTTTTCCCTTTTCACTGTCTCCGGCTTTTTTCGTCCGGTTATCATATTTTTCATCTTGTTCCCACAGCTGGGGTTTCTTTTCTGTTTGAGGGGACGAATCCTGCGAAGACAAATCTTCATCGCTGTCGTGCAGGGATGAGGGCATACCCTCCGGACGTTCCCACAACGGAGATTCCGGGTTTTCTTCTCCCTTTAAGCCATCTTTCGTTTTATCTCTTTCTTTTAAAAATTCCTTATAATCCGATGACGGATCCGTCATCGGAACTTCCCATATGCGCACCTGTCTTGCGGAATGGCTTTCGTCCGCCCGTTTTTGACCGGAACCCTTGCGCTTATTTTCCAATTCGTACAATATGTCATCAATTGAATATTTTTGATTACTCATTCGCGCTCCTCGCAATCATTTATACTTGCATTTGATTATTCGTTATCGCAAACATCAGTACTGCGCCTGCCGCCGAAACATTCAAGGAATTCAACTTTCCGCGCATCGGGATGCCAACCAAAAAATCGCATTTTTCTTTTACCAGCCGGGAGAGCCCCTTACCCTCTGAACCCAGCACCAGTGCAATTGCCCCGGAAAATTCCATTTGCGCGTAATTCGCACCGTCTGTATGCGCTCCGTAGACCCAAAAACCGTTCTTCTTCAGCTCGTCCAAAATAGAGGGAATATTTGTCACTTTCATTATATTCTGACGGGAAACCGCGCCTGCCGCCGCTTTTTCTGCGGTCGGGGTTATCAAAGTCCCGCCGCGCTTTGGAATTATCACACCGTCGGCTCCCGCACCTTCGGATGTGCGGATTATTGCACCCAGGTTATGAGGGTCGCATATTTTATCACACACCACAACGAACGGCGGTTTGTTCCTTTTCTTTGCGCAATTAAGAATGTCTTGTAATTCGCAGTATTCCACGGGCGACACATATGTCGCAACTCCCTGATGAACACCGCCGCCGCTGATGTCGTCTAATTTTTTTGCGTTTGTATATTTTACCGTTATGTTGTTTTCTTTTGCCAGTGCTATTATTTTAATAAGAGAACCCCTTATATCGCCGTCCGCAACCAAAATCGTGTCCAGACCTTGTTTGGATGTTATCGCTTCGATTATCGGGTTTCTGCCGTATATCAACCGTACTTCATTCATAATAAACGCTCTGCGCCTGAGGTTGTGTAAAAAGCCATTTTTAAATGGACATATTTTTGCCGCAAAAGGCGCGCAGCCTCCGTTCTTTCCTTAAAAAGTATTTTTTAGAAAAAGCATTTTTTAGGTTATTCGTTATTTTTTTGTCTTTTTCCATCACCGGTAAACTTTTCACCTGTGAATTTTCCGCATTTCCGTATTCAATAGTTTGCTATCGTCTTTTTTGTTTCTTCAAACCTTGAAACATACTTTTCGTACCATGTGAGAAAAACAAGAATTGTCCACAAAGGTCTGTAGTTGTCGGATTTCCCGCTTCGGTGATCGTCCAGCAGTTTGAGCGCCGTAGATTTTATTATAAATTCATCCGCATTCGAAAGCATAATGATATTTCTTGCCCATTCGTACATTTCGTTTTTCAGCCATTTTCGGACGGGCACGGGAAAACCCAGTTTGGGGCGCATAAAATGCTCCTCGCCTAAAATGTCCCGGAACGCATCCCGAAAAATGTATTTCGTGGTTTTGTGCGAGAGTTTGTCCTCGTTACATAAAATCTTAGCCGCCTCCCACACTTCCGTGTCCAGGTACGGAGTGCGTATTTCCAGCGCGTTTGCCATACTAAGCCGATCGCCCTTGACCAGTATATCGCCCTTGACCCATGTGGATATATCGCAATACTGCATTTTTGTCAGATAGGTTTCGTTTTTAACCTGTTCGAAGACCGGTTTTGTAATGTGGGTAAAATGCACGTTGGGGTCGTACCCGGTCAGTATATCCGCTTTTTGTTTTTCATCAAAAATAAAAGCGTTCCCGACGTATCTCTGCTCCAGCGGCGTTGTACCGCGCAGCAGTAAATTTTTCCCCTTTACAAATCCCGGCATGATTCTGCCTGCAAAAGCTAAAAATCTCCTCAGTACAGAGGGGAGGTTATATATTTTTTCGCATATCACGGAATCGTTGTAGACCCTATAACCGCCGAAAAGTTCGTCCGAACCCTCTCCGGACAATACTGCCCCGACGTATTTGGAAGCTTCGCGGCACAGAATGTATATCGCAATCGCAGACGGATCGGCAACCGGGGCATCCAAATGATATATAACCTTGTCATAAGCCGAAATGAAATCCTCAAATGTAAAATCCAGTTTTATATGTTCGACATCCAGATTTTTTGCAATTCCGGAAGCATCGTTCAATTCTGAATATTCGTGTTCATGGAAAGCGATAGTGAACGCTTTTATTCCGGGCGATATCCGCGACGATAGCGCAGTTGTAACCGCACTGTCAACACCGCTGGACAAAAAAGCTCCGATTTCAACACAATCCCGCATATGAAGCTCAACCGAAGATTCGATAGCTTTTCGCAATCTTTTTACCTTTTGATCGTAAGTAACAGATCTGTCCGGCGTAAATTTTAGTTCGGAATATTTTTTTATACTTATGCCGTCCGTTGTTTTTTCAGTATTTACACGCGTTTCTGAAGAATTCGTAATGCTGTATTCAAAATAACTTCCTGCATCCAAAATTTTTAGGCTGTCCGTGATAGTTTTGGGTTCGGGGACATATTGAAACGTCATATAATGCTGAAGCTGTTCTTTGTTTATTGAAAAAGGCTTGTCAAAACAATGTATAAACGCTTTCATTTCGGAAGCGAAAATAATTTTGTTTCCTGCTTGGACTTTGCCGGACGAGAGTTCGTTCTTTATCACCGCGTAATAAAACGGCTTTATCCCGAATCTGTCGCGCCCCGCTATTATTTTATCATTTTTCAAATCATAAATCACAATGGCAAACATTCCGCGCAACCGTTCGAAAAACGAAACCCCTTCTTCCCGATACAATGCCAGCAATACCTCAATTTCTTCATCGGTATCGAATAGCCTGCCCTTTTGGATCAGTTCGTCATGCAGCTCGGAATAATTATAAATTGCGCCGTCCAGTACACCCACGCAATCCCAACGCTGTAAAATTAAAGATTGCTCCCCGCTTTGCCTGACCGTAGCTGCCGGATGCCGGAACGCTAAAGCCAAATTGTTGTTATATACGCCGGTTTGCGCGCTTTTCGGTCCTCTGTGTGCAACTGAAGCGGACATATCCCCAAGGGTATGCTTGTCCATATCACCGATATTCTTTTTGTATATACCCGCAAATCCGCTCATTAAACGTGTTCTCCTTACATGACCGGTTAAAAGTCCGGAGTTTAAAATCAACCGATTTTAATAATACTACATTTTACGGGTTATGTCAATAAATCAGACCGACTTTAGTTTTAAGGCTAAATAATGCCAATATATAACATATTATGCAATGTATTCCTTTTGCCGCCGCGCGTTTGACAAACGAATCGAAGTATGCTATCATGTCCGGGTGAGCCGGATGAGCCGGGTTAACCGGGCAACTTTTTCAACACCCCCCTTATATAATGATCAGGTTAAAAAGTGAGGCTGCAAACTTATGAAGATAGCGAATGATATATACTGGCAGAAGATAAACGAAATACAAAGCAGACTTCCCGTTAAATTAAAAATAGCGGGCAGCGGGCAGTCCGATCTTTCGGCGGAAACTTTACAAAACAGCACGGTTGACCCTATGGATTTTCAAACCCTGCTGAACCAAAAGCTGGACGCGGATAAAGCCGCCGAGGCCGCGGACAGTCTTGCCGGCAACCCCAATGTGTGGGGAAGTGCGGACTATATAAACAGTGTCGCGGAATCAGCGGCCGAAAAGTACGGCGTTGACCCTTGTTTGGTAAAAGGTGTTATCAAAGCGGAATCGAACTATAACCCCTTTGCGGAATCCAGTGCAGGGGCTATGGGAATAATGCAGCTAATGCCGGGTACGGCAAAAAATATGGAAGTATCCGATCCGTATGATATAGAGCAAAACATAAACGGCGGAGTAAAATATCTCCGTCAGCTCATTGACAAATACAGCGGAAATATATCGCTTGCATTGGCGGCATACAACGCAGGGCCGGGCACGGTGACCAAATATAACGGGATCATACCGCCGGGCGGAAGTTTGCAAGGTTATATAGACAAGGTGTTAAGTTACGCATCGGATTTTAGATGAAAGAATTGAAGCCTGTTCTCAATAGAACGAAAGGGTTAGGATCAAAGTGGTATTGGACGTTCAAAACCTCAGAGCCTTTTGTCCGTAGTTTATTGAGAGCGGGTTCTTGTTATATGATGGGATGGGAGAAGATTTGAAATGCCGGAAACAACTTGGGGGCTCCTTGTAGACATATTTAAAATCGCGGGCGGACTGGGGTTGTTTCTTTATGGAATGAACCTTATGTCCCACGGACTGGAAGTCATGGCCGGTGACAGGATGCGCTCTGTGTTGGAAAAAGCTACCTCGAACAGATTTTTCGGCATAGGAATAGGCACAGCCGTAACCGCTGTCATACAAAGTTCGTCAGCTACTACGGTTATGGTGGTCGGGTTCGTCAACGCAGGTCTTATGAATATAACGCAGGCGATCGGCGTTATAATGGGAGCGAATGTCGGAACCACTATCACGGCGCAGATCATTTCTTTCAAAATCGATCCTATTGCCCCTTTGATCATTTTTATCGGATTAGTTGTAAATTTGATGATAAAAGACAACCGTGTCAAGAATGCCGGAATTATATTGATCGGATTCGGTATGTTGTTCTTCGGCATATCGACGATGGGGGAGCCCTTAAAAGAATTTGCCAAAGACCCCGGATTTCAATCGTTGCTTACAACCTTTGAACATCCGCTGCTTGCGCTCCTGACGGGAATCGTTGTTACTGCTATTTTACAGAGTTCATCGGCAACTACCGGGATTGTTATAACTCTGTACGCAAGCGGAGTTGGTTTGGATTTTATGATTACGGCGTTTATAATATTGGGAACAAATATAGGAACCTGCATTACCGCGATACTTTCTTCACTTACTTCCAGCCGCGAAAGCAAACGTGCCGCGTTAGCTCATGTACTGTTTAACGTTTTTGGTTCGGTGTTTTTCGGGACACTGGTATTATTGTTCCCGGGTATATTAACCATTATCCAAAATACCTGGCCGGAGGCGTCGCGTCAGGTCGCTATGTTCCATACAATCTTTAACGTGACTACGGTAGTGCTTCTGGTAGGTTTCGTAAAACAGATCTCCAAGCTTGTACATATGATCATTCCGGAGAAAGCTTACGAAAGCGAAAACAGCCAGCGGCTAATTTATCTTGACCCGAACATAATGCAAACTCCGTCCATAGCGGTAGCTCAGGCACGGCGCGAATTGTGCAGGATGATGAAAATAACCCGGGATAATCTGGAGCTGTCTTTGGATGCTTTCCAGAAAAAGGACATAAAAAAAGCGGAAAAGGTTCTCGAAGTAGAGAATACCGTTAACTTTTTACATCGTAACATTACCGGATGGTTGGTACGAATACGGGGGCTCGGACTTTCTATGCAGGACATTGAAAGCCTGGGTATGATGCTGCATACAATAACCGACATAGAACGTGTGGGTGACCATGCGGAAAATATCGCGGAATATGTTGTGCTGGAAAAACAAAAAAGTATGAAAATGTCAGCGGAGGCATACGATGAATTGAAGGTTTTAAGCGAAGCGGCGATGGATTCGGTCAACCATGCGCTGGAAACTCTCGAAACGCTGAACATGGATAATCTCGGCAAAGCTTCGATATATGAAAAACGTGTTGACGAAATCCGGGATCATTGTATATCAAAACATATCCAGCGGCTGGAAGGTGAAATGTGCGAACCTCTTGCCGGAGTAGTATATATAGATATGGTAACGGATCTTGAACGGTGTGCCGACCATGCGATGAATATAGCGTTTTCGATCAAGGGTGAAAAAGTGTAGCAACCCATCGTTTCACGTCCCGAAACCCGAAGAATAATTGATAGTAAATATTAAATTATTTTTGCAGCGGCGGGAACCTTTCGCAGCGGCGGGAACCTTTCGCAGCGGCGGAACCCTTTGGCGGAATAAAGAATAGGATAATAAGAGCGGATTGATAAATGAACCTGATCGGTTTGTATAAAATCAATTCGCTTTTAAATTTCCGCGCTTTGCGAAAGGAAGGGATATGTTTTGCCGGCGTTGTTTCTTGAAGCAGGTATGCTGGCGTTGTCCTGTGCGGCGGACGCATTTATCGTCAGTTTTTCCTACGGCACGAAAAAAATAAAAATTCCTGTTCTGTCCGCGGTTGTCATTAACGCTATATGCGCTGCTGTTTTCGGCGGGGCTCTTTTTGCGGGAACTGCTTTGCGGCAATATGTTCCGGCGGAGACCGCCTCCGTGTTTTCTTTCTGCGTATTCCTTTTGTTAGGGTTATTGAAACTGCTCGACGGCGCAGCCAAAGAGGTGATAAAAAAGTTCGGCGCAATAAAAAAGAGGATGAAATTTTCGCTCTTCAGTTTTAAATTTATCCTAAATGTATATGCAGATCCGGAAAAAGCCGATGCCGACGAATCTAAAACAATATCTCCCGCAGAAGCCGTTTCGTTGTCGGCGGCTCTCTCGGTGGATGGAATTGCGGCCGGATTTGCGGCATCGTTGGGAAACGCTAACAGTTTTATAGTGTTTTTTTCAGCCTTGGCGGCAAATATGCTGGCAATAATTTTCGGGGCGATCGCGGGCGAAAATCTGGCACACCGGATCCCGATCAATTTTTCCTGGCTGAGCGGAGCAATTTTTATCGCGCTGGCTATATCTAAGATCTGCTGATACCAATATCCAATTATATGCTTTAATGAACAATGTCGAATTAATAAAATATTAATAAAAATCGTCCTTAAAACTGTTGACTAATACGGGAAAGTAAGGTAAGATGATGTTAGGGTTGTTTGAATGAACTATTTCTTATATCCTTTTATTCTTGAAATTAATAATTTAGTTTCCGGTAAGATTTATTAAATTCAAACCTGTTATAAAACAAAATATTTAGGAGGAACACAATGATGAAAAAACGGCAAATAATCTGTATCTCTCTTGTACTGGCACTGGTGCTGGCACTCCTACCTTCCGGCGGCATAGCTGTTGCGCAAATGGAGACGACCTTACAGCTTGACAAATCTATTTACAATTCAGGTGAAGCTATTACCGTAACGGTAGCCGGAGTTACGCCCGATATGATTGCCGATCAAGCGTTCGTCGCAATTTACGAAAAAGATGCCGCACATGAATTGTATACTGAATGGAAACGTCTTCAAAACGAGAACGATACTCTCTTCTTTGCCGCCCCCTCTGCCGTGGGAGAATATGAAATGCGGCTGTATAATAAAGACTTTATTACTTATGCTGATGAAACTCTGGTTACAAAAGTCAACTTTTTGGTAACGGTCATCGGCAGCGGCAACAACAATGAAACGACCCTGCAGCTTAACAAATCCACTTACAATTCAGGTGAAACTATTACCGTAACGGTGTCCGGAGTTACGCCCGATATGATTCTCGCTCAAGCATTCGTTGCAATTTACGGGAAAAACGCCGCACATTCATCGTATAATGAATGGAAACGTCTTCAAAACGAGAGCGATACTCTCTTCTTTACCGCCCCCTCTGCCGCGGGAGAGTATGAAATGCGGCTGTATAATCAAGACTTTATTTATACAGATGAAACTTTCGTTACAAAAGTCAGCTTTACGGTTATCGGCGGCGGCAACAACAATAACAACAATAATAATAATAACAAACAAATTACAATAACCACCGCTGCGAAACTTCCTGATGCCACCGTAGGTAAGCCTTACAGAGTTAATTTCGCAACATCGGACAGTCTCTACAGATGGCTTCGCGCCGAAAGCATTTTGACGGGACTTTATGGATCGGGACTTGTTTTCAATCCGGGCGGACTTTCAAGCACACCGTCTATTTCGGGCACTCCTACTAAAGCGGGAACGATTAAAATTAAATTTTCACCAACCAATGCCCCGACCGCAACAAGCAGGGCGCCTAACGCCGTCGTGAAAGAATTTACCCTGACGATTAAACATGCGAGAGCCGCTGCCGAAACTCCGAAAATCAACAGACAGCCGAAGGGTAAAACAATACGGCGCAATGCCCGGCATGTCCTAACAGTTACATCAAGGGTAAGCGGTTCCGGCAAACTCAGCTTTCAATGGTTTAGAAGTAACAAGAAGAACGGCAAATTTAAGAAAGTTTCGGGTAAAGCGGGCAAAAAAGCCGTTTATCTGGCACCCTCTAAAAAAACAGGCACAACGTGGTACCGCTGCACAATAACCAACACCGACAGCAGCGCTAAAAGACAAAAAACCAATAGAACCAGTAAAACGGTAAAAGTAACGGTAAAAAAATAATAGATCCATAAATCCCCGGGAATTAAAATTACGTTGCGAAGTGATTTTCAAGAAGGTCTAATGTATTTTGGCTATGCGGATGCAAAATTGTGTCCGCATAGTTTTAGCGTGTGATACTAATCCCACATTAAAATCATCGTTTCAAACTTCGTTCGTTATTCGTTTTTCTAAAAAAACTACTCACTCGTTTTCAACGGTTTTTAAAATGGGATTAGTGTGAGGACTTTAGTTTTGAACCCTACAATAAAAAGCGGGAAGACACGGACCAACGGCAGGATTCCCGTTGACATTTCCATGTATTTTAGATATAATGATAATTATCAGCGTGCGGAAAGTTTCGGTCGGACCTTAGATAACAGAGGATGGTTTTGCGTATGAAATTTCTTTTTAAAATTTCGGTTATTTTTATGATGGCGGTTACGGCTTTCATTATGGTGCTGGCGACGATGCAGTTTTGGCGCGGAAAAGAAGACTTTGAAAATCCCGCGGTCATTTGGGCATTAGTCGCCGTGCTGTTTTGTTTTGCCATGACTATGGTGTTCAGCCTGTTTATGCGAAAATTCGATGTTAGAAAAATCGGGTTTTATATGCTTCATGCAGGTGTCGTGCTTGCGCTGGCCGGAAGTATGCTTTATCATGTTAACGGAGTTAAAAGACTGGAATCCCACATGATAGGCGAAGAACATATGAATAACCCCAGCCGTGCCGAAATCCGCAGTGTCATGAAAAAGAGTATACTGGGAAACAAAAACCAAAATGTTGAAACGGATAATATTTACACCTTTGATCTTATTGTAAAAAGCTTTAAGGTAGAGAAATATGAAACAATATATGACTTATATGAAATAGAAAAAGATGCCCAAAATCCGGATGCAGAACCGGAATACCGGCGTGTAATGGCGGATGTGGAAAGCATAAACGGTCATTACGACTTTGGGAAATACGGAAGATTCAACGCAGAAGGTCTTCCGAAAGAAGACGGAAAACGCGTTGATATAAGTGATGAAGTTTGCATTGTGTCCAGGAGCCCGGACAAACACTATGAGGCGCAGCTCGATATATACGATAATTATTCTTCTGCAAAAACCTCCAAAACATTGATGGTTAATCATCCGCAAAGGGTAAACGGATGGAAAATATTCCTTATGAGCTTCACTACAAGCAATGACGAAAATGATGAAAAAGTGCCCGAAAGTGTAGTGCTGATTTTTAAGTACGATCCGGGCGAGTATATCACGCTTGCCGGATGGTGGTTTATAATTATCGGCTCGGTTATTGCGTGTATTTTTAAGATAGGGAATATCGGCGATAAGGCGACCAATGCGGCAAAAAGAAAAATAAAAAAGGCGGGAAATAGCACATGAGTATGATCGCATTAAAAGTGATATTAGGCATCGCGGCGGTCGGGTATTATACCGCGACGGTGCTGTATTGGATTAACAAACGCAGGATCGCATATATAACAAACGCTGCGGCGTGGGTACTCAATGCCGTTGTTGTGGGAGTTAACTGGGTGAGCAACGGATATATGCCCTTTGTGAGTATGTATCAGGTTCTGACATTTTTGGGGCTGTGTTTTCCGCTTACCTATCTCTACTTCCACTTTATCAACAAAGATGAATGGATGGCAAAATATTTTAGCTTGTGTTCAGGAATAGTTATGACGGGCGTATTTATTATGAATGCGTCTATCATCTGGCATCTGCCGCCTGCATTGCAATCGGTTTGGTTTATCCCTCATGTTTTTGCGTATATGCTTTCGTATTCCCTATGCGCCGTAGCATCGGTTTTTTCGATAGTATATTGCGCATATCCGCTCAAGGACAGGTTTTTTAAAAATAGCGGAAACCCACAAAACGGCAACGAAACCAAAAACAATAAAGCAGAGGAAAATCGCGCCCATCTGGACAAAGGCGCATATGATCTAATACTCATATCCTTCCCGTTTATGACGATGGGCTTGTTTTTCGGCGCCATTTGGGCGAACGAAGCGTGGAGCGAGTTTTGGAGCTGGGATATCAAAGAAAACTGGGCGCTTGTGACCTGGGCGTTTTACTCCATATATCTGCATTGCAGAATTCATAAATCTTTGAAAAAGTTCAGACATATATTTTCGATACTGGGTTTGATCGCGCTGCTGATGACGTTTCAAGGTGTGAGCTTCTTTGGTATGAACGCGGATTCACCGCACACATATACCTAGAACATGGATTGCAAGATCGAAGTTTTGAACGACAAGTATAAAGTGGCTGTAAACAATATTCACACTTTTGGGACAGACGCTATAATGCTGGCAAAATTTTCCGCACCAAACCGGGGAGAAGCGGTGATGGATTTAGGGACAGGCTGCGGAATAATACCGCTGTATCAGCTTTGTCATTTCAATCCGTCTTATGTGATGGGAATGGATATTTTACCCGAAGCTATAGCGTTGTTTGAACGCGGAATCGAGCTTTCCGGAGTTCCAAACAAAACAAAAGCGGTCTGCGCGGATTTGCGCAAACCTATGCCGGAATTTATCGGAAAGTTTGATCTTGTCACTTGTAATCCGCCCTATTTCAAAAAGGGGAGCGGTTATATCCGAAATGGTGCGGAAGTCGTCCGGTACGAAACCTGCTGCACTATAAATGATGTATGCGAAACTTCGGCAAAAATGCTAAGGTTCGGCGGACGGCTGTGCCTTGTTCATCGTCCCGAACGTCTTGCCGAGGTTATTTGTGCAATGAAAGATAATGCTATCGAGCCGAAACGGCTGGAATTTTTAACAACAAGCAAACATCAGCACAATCTTTCGCTAAAACCGTCGCTTTTCCTGATTGAGGGGAAAAAGGGTAAAAAAGCGGGAATGAATATTATCATAAAGGGTTTGTTGAAAAAGTCGTTGTACACGCAAAGGAAAGTCAATATGTGAAATCCTCGCCCCAACAGATAGAGATACACTTGAACTTTATCGGTGAGGTTGAATTTCTCAATACTGAAAGTGAACCCACGCCAGAGGAATTAGCAGAGCAGGAGCGCATTGAAAAAGAGAGGGAGCGCAATCGGCAGCGGTATCAAAAGAGAAAAGCGCAGGGCTACTACGACAAGATGAAAGCCGAACCTAAAAAAGAGAAACGGTCTGCCTGATTCATATTCGATAATCTGGCTAATGATAACACAGAGCGGCACTTAGCCGCTCTGTCCATTATGCTTATAATGCACACACCATAGGGATATAGATGATTCCGTCCTTTTCTTGTTGTTCGTTCGTTATCGTAAAGCCCAACCGCTCATAAGCGCTAACTGCATACGGGGAAGAGTTGACCGTGATTTGAGTTACATCTGCGTTATCCCTCAACTCAGCAAGCACGTTTTCAAATAACTGACGAGCTATCCCTTTTCTATGATAGTGTTTGTTCACAAACATAAGCGAGATGTGAGAAACTTCTCTGGTTGCGATAACTCCAACAATTTCATCATCCTGATAATATCCCCACAGCTTTTTATGCCCGGTTTCTATGTCAGATGATACCTCATCATATTTGATTTTCAAGTAATCCTTAAAAAATTTTATCCCTTGTTCCGAATAATCAATAGCGACAAATTCAGAAAACACTTGATTTACAAGGTCAAGTGCCTGTTTTAAGTCATCCTTGCTCACTTCTTTAATCATATAACTTTACACCCCAACATCCGAAAATATAAATATAGCAACCTATCCATGCCGTAAGTCCCGCCGTGCTTAACGATTATACTGTGTGCCAACTCTCTAATAAATTACCTTGCCAATCAACAGAGGTGTAACTCTTTCAATCTTAAAACACCAATCAATGATAAGCGCAACTAAAGATGGCGTCACATTTTCATCATTCCAATAAAATAAAAGCGGAAATGTTGAATATATCAAAAAAGCGGCTGATAAACCCCCGGGTTAAACTGACCCGGGTTAATTTAACCCGGGGGTTTGGTTCGATTTAGATAAACTTTAATCGGACGGAATAATTTCTGCTTCCGTATCACATGGGTTCACATGAACCGTGCAATGCTTGACCTTACAAAATTTGGTTTCTATAGCATCGTGAACACGCTGGGCGATATCGTGAGCTTCTTCGAGTGATTTGGTTCCGTCAACCCCGATTTCTACTTCCACATAGATTTTGCTTCCGAACATACGCGTCAGCAAAAGATCTGTTTTTATAACGGATTCTTGTGCAGTAATAACATCAAGTATTTGATTTTCGATTTCCGAATCTGCCGCGCTGTCTGTCATTTTTCCGATAGAATCTTTAAATATGTCAAAAGAAACTTTTAGAATGAGCAAACATATCGCCATACTTGCGACCGAGTCCAAAATGGGAAAACCAAGCTGCGCACCTAAAATGCCCGCAAAGCTGCCAATGGAAGAGAACGCATCCGAACGATGATGCCAGGCATCGGCGAGGAGTGCGCCGGAATCTATTTTTTTTGCGGCAAAGCGCGTATACCAATACATTCCTTCTTTGACGGCGATAGATAAAACAGCGGTAAGGAGCGCAAAAATGTTGGGGATTGCCAGCTCTTCGTGGTTGCCGTAGATTATTTTTTCGACACTGACCCACCCGATACCCAAACCTGTAAAAAACAATATCAAAGACAAAACAATAGTTGCGACACATTCGAAACGCTCGTGACCATACGGGTGCTTTTTGTCAGGTTCTTGATTCGAGAGCTTTATGCCGATAATGACTATAATTGTGCTGAAAACGTCCGACAACGAATGCATAGCATCCGAAACCATGGCGGAAGAACGCCCAAATATTCCGGCAAAGAGCTTTATTATCGTGAGCGCAACATTGACGATGATAGTATGGACCGAAACCCGCATAGCGATTTGTTCGTTTCTTTCTTCCATATGTAAACTTGAGTTCCCCTTTCCTGATTAAGGTTGGAAAAACGTATACACAACCATATCATATCAAAAAATATTTGTCAACCGCAAAAAAAAATGAACTTTTCCGCTCCTTAACGCATTAAACCTCCTTGGGAATTAATCCAATGTCACAGCGTTATATATCATCTGCATCCTGGACCGGTTTTTTGTCATTGAACGCCGGTTTTCCCGTGTAACTGCCCTGCGGATCGTTTTTCGAGGACGTTGCTCTTATAATTTTCCGCGCTTTTTCCATTGTGCGGTTTTTTTCTTTTTTCTTTTTCATTATTTATCCTTTCTGAGGGTATTGATACCAATATCCAATAAAAGTAAATATAAAAAAATCGGCGTAAAAACCATCATATCAAAGTTTTCACTTGATTTTTATTAACTTTTCAATTGGATATTGGAAGGTTATCTATTAATAGTTTACGAAAAAAGATCAATAATATACCAAAATTATTCAGGGCAATTTGAAGCCTTTCTTTACACATCGTACCCTTTGCATTTGTGCGGCAATTAAACTTGCAATTTACCGCGAAAATTTTCCTAAAAAATATTCTTGACAAACACATAAACGGTATGTATAATAGAACTTGCCGTATAGATGTTTTGCGGACATCCCGGGAGTATAGCTCAGCTGGGAGAGCATCTGCCTTACAAGCAGAGGGTCACAGGTTCGAGCCCTGTTACTCCCACCAGCAGGTTAAGTATTCGCCTGATTTGCGTATAAAAGCCTGCACAATTATGGCCCGTTAGTTCAGTTGGTTAGAACGCTAGCCTGTCACGCTAGAGGTCGTGAGTTCGAGTCTCATACGGGTCGCCAACAAATACCCCCGGTATAGCCGGGGAGCCGGGGGGATTTG
>WRKL01000003.1 GCA_009778115.1 Oscillospiraceae bacterium
AAAATTAAGCCCAAATCGACATTGCAATCGGGAAAGTAGTTAAAAATTCCGAAAATTCAAAATTGGGTAACTCTAAATGGAGATATTAGAGGTTGCCTTAAATCTAAAATAGACCAAATGTTTGACAACTGCAGAGGCACCGGATATTTATTTTTGAAAAACACTTGCAATCTTCATCTTATATGAAGTATATTGATAGGTAGAAATTCACAGCGGATGTGCTTGTTTTGGAATATATAACGATAAAAGAAGCCGCAGAGCAATGGGGAATTTCAACACGGGCGGTCACTTATCACATTGTAGCCGGTCGTATTGAAGGAGCAGTCAAAAAAGGCGGCGTGTGGTTTATTCCCGTGGCTGCGCCAAAACCGGAGGATTTAAGGAAAAAGAATATCCGCCAAACCAAAAATCAAAGTAGGAGGACGCTTAGATGCAGAGCTCATCAAATAAAAACACATTCCCGGGTCTAACCGCAGGCACTGCCGCTGCATTCGTTTGCACACTGCTGCTGACTGTGTTTGCGGTGCTGTATTTCAGCGCGTACACAAACCCGTATATGAAAAAGAATATGGCGAACATATCCGACGGCTGGCGGTACGGCGTTGGTACAGAAGACACAGACAAGCAAATGAACCTGCTTCATCAAGTGACTGTCCCGCCAAACGAAACATTGCACCTTTTTCGCGTACTGAACGAACAATTCCCCGATGCGGCGTTAATGCTGAAAAGCAATCATCAATGGCTTCGGGTTTCTTTAGATGAGGAGTTACTCTTTGAAAACCCGCGTGATCCGAATATGAAGAATCCGGGTATGGGTCTTCATTTTATCACACTGCCAAACGATTATGAGGGGAAATTACTCCACATTGAAATAACCTCGCCTTACGAAGCATATTCGGGTGCGCCGGGTAGTGTCTATATCGGCGATATTCCCTCTTTGCAGACATACACGCTCTTTTACCGCTCCCTGCCGCATAAACTGCTTATGGCGTACTGCGTGGCGGCGGGAGCGTTTATGATGGTGTTGGCGTTTCTTCGCCGAAAACAGAACGCCGCTTGGTGGGGAACTTTCAGCTTTGGTGTCTTTTCGGTTCTGTGGGGCTTTTACTTTCCGAGCGGAGATTATATCGCACATCAGTTTCTATCGCCGGGGTGGGTGTCGCGCATAAGCATCGGACTATATTTCTTGTATCCGCTACCGCTTATGCTGTTCTTCTATTCGCAATTTTCACGCCGCCGTAAAGTGTTTTTGCCCGCAGTCATTTTGATGGGCGTGTTTGTGGCGGCTTCTCTTGGGTTGCAAATGTCGGGTCTGATGGATTTCCCCGAAATGCTGAATGTGTTCAATCCGTTTTATATCATGTCCACCGTGTATATGATTGTGCTTGGGTGGACGGAAATAAAAAAAGGCGGTTTCATAAAGTTTACCGTGCCGTGGATAACGCTTGTATTCCTTATCTCAATACAAAGCATGATTTCCTTTTATACTACCCGTGTTAAGCAGGACGAAACGCTGTACGAAATGGCTTTTTTCTCGTTCATTATGGTAGTATGGATATACAATGTTGTTACGTTTTTACGCACGAGAGCAAAGGAAAAGCATGACTTATTAGAGTTGAATTTCAAGAACGCCGCGCTTGGCCGCTTAAACATTGCGAAAACAGAGTTTCTGCAAGACATGAGCCACGAAATGAAAGCTCCCCTGACCGTCATAGCCACAGGCATTGATTTCGCCGATTCGGAACTTAGCGCGGAAGACGGCAGTTTTTCGGAAGCAATCGGAACGTTGGAAATGCTTAGGGCAGAAACACAACGACTCGGACGTATGGTTGGCGGTATGGCAGAATTGGCTTCTATGAACGAACTCAGCGAGAACCGTAAACGAGTGGAGTTTGCAAAATTTCTCAAAGACAGTGCGGAAGCGTTTCAATTTGCCATAGAACGTGATAACAATACCTTGACAGTTCAAATCGCGCCGGGTATTCCGGATGCTTTCGTTGAAACCGACCGATTCACGCAAGTTATTGCAAACCTGCTGACCAACGCGGCAGAGCATACAAAGAACGGGCAAATCAGCGTTACGGCAGACTTTGACGACGAATATATTACCGTGCGTGTAACCGACACAGGCGAGGGCATATCGCCGGAAGTTCTTCCGAACGTCTTTGAACGCGGAGTGTCGGGCAAGGGCAGCACGGGCTACGGATTGTATATCTGCAAAACCATCATAGAAGCCCACGGCGGACTCATTAAAGCCGATAGTGAACCGGGAAAAGGGACAACCGTGACATTTACCGTTCCGGTATACGGCGGTCAGGAAGCGGGGCATAATCTATGAGCGGTCAGCTGATTTTACTTGTTGAGGACAGTAAAAAAGTGCAGAATTACAATAAAAAGATGCTTGAAAGGAGCGGCTTCACCGTTGAAGTTGCGTTGACCCTCGGCAGTGCAAAAGAGCTTCTCAGCCGCGAAACGCCGGCGGCGATTATCCTTGATGTAGGTATGCCCGACGGGAGCGGCTTGGATTTTCTGCGGGAATTTCGCCGGACTTCCAAAATCCCCGTACTGCTTTTGACAGGCTACAGTGAAACTAAAGATATTGTAAAGGGCTTCAAAAGGGGTTGCGATGATTATCTGACAAAGCCGTATACCTTCGAGGTGTTGCTTGTAAGGCTTCGGCACCTGTTGGAACACGCAGAGCAAATACCGGAAACCATAACGAGAGGTCTGCTGACATTGCATTTAATGCCCCGAAAGGCAGTAGTGAACGGCACGGACTTGCTGCTCACGCCAAAGGATTTTGCGATGCTTCAGTTTTTTGTCCAAAACGAGGAGCGTTTATTGGCCGCCGAGTATATATATGAAAAGGTGTGGGGGCAAGGAATAGGAGAGGATTCGCAAGCACTCACCAATGCGGTATCCCGGCTACGGAAAAAGCTGTGCGGCTGCGGTTATACGATTTCGGTGGAATACGGAAGCGGATACCGATTCGAGCGCGGTGAGACTGTTTAGAACCTGTTGCTAAACAATCTCTAAACAGAGCAAAATCTAAATTTTTCAATCATAAATACAAAAGCAAAAGGTCAATTCTATCAATTTTGAGAGAATTGACCTTTTGCTTTTATTCACATGATATGATAGCTGGTGTTTGGATGATAAATAGATGTGGGTATAAAGGACAAATGGGGTTTTATGGGGAAAAATATGATTTTACTCGTTGAGGATAACAAAAACGTGCAAAAATTTAACAAGCGTATGCTGGAGAGAAATAATTTTGATACCGAACAGGCTATGACACTTGCGGCTGCAAGAGATTTTCTCGCACAGCGGACACCGGCGGCAATAATCCTCGACGTTGGGATGCCGGACGGTAACGGCTTAGATTTTTTGCGGGAATTACGGCAAACTTCTCAAGTACCGGTTTTGCTCTTGACCGGTTACAGAATAGATTTGACTTTTTTGAGGGAGTTCACAACCAATCGTAACGATTATTTGAAAAAGCCGTATGAATTTGAAGTCTTGCTTGAACGTCTAAAGATTTTAATGCAAAAGGCAGGCATGAAAACATGAGAGGGGGATTATCTGTTGAATCTAATAGAGAAACAAAGCCGTAAGGTCAGCGATTTTGAGCGGCTGTACGATGAACATTACGACAAGGTATACATCTACATATTCCGCCGGGTGAACAATCCCCACGATGCGCAGGATTTGACCGCAGACGTGTTCCTTAAAGCGTTCGCCAATCCCTACAATCCGGATCTGGCTAAATTTTCCACCTATGTCTATATGATTGCGGCGAATTTGCTAAAAAATCACTACCGTAATTCATCAAAATCAAAAGAAATGTTTATCTGTGAGGAATATGACGAAAATCTTTTTAATGAAAGCGATATTTTGAAGGATTTAATCAACCGTGAGGAATATGCAGATCTTGCCGGTGCTTTAGTCAAATTATCCGAACGCCACTACGAGACAGTATATCGACGATATTATCTCGAACAACCTTTTAAGGAAATCGGCGCGGCGCTGGGCGTTTCGGAGGACGCCGCGAAAAAGCTTCATAAGCGAGCTTTGGATTCTCTGAAAAATGTTTTACAAAAAGAGCGTCCCTTTTTACAACCTTGCGTGTATACACAGACAAAGGGCGGTGATGAACATTATGGCTGAAGAAAGATTAAACTGTGTTCTTCCATTGATGTTCCGGCAGATTAAGGTATCGCGCCGAGCCAAAGAGGAACTAAGAATGCAACTTTTTAGCATAACGGCGCTTCCGGATGATGAGCTGTCATATATCGCGGCGGCGGGCGGTAAATTAGAGACGAAAAAAAACAAAGATAACAATCAGGAGGAATAAGTAATGTCAAAATCAAAACAATACTAAGCGAAAAGCTGCTGACAGCATTGAACTAATGTATATGAAAATTTAATTTAGGAGAGATTAAAATGAAAAAAGAAATTTCTATTCTGCTATGCATAATGATGT
Organism: Oscillospiraceae bacterium; assembly: GCA_009778115.1. Lineage (GTDB taxonomy): Bacteria > Bacillota > Clostridia > Oscillospirales > Ruminococcaceae > WRME01. Next base: position 4,484 of record WRKL01000003.1, read on the forward strand.
GCATCTTTATAACCACATCCTGCGCTGACCGCACCTCAGATGGGTCAAGTCCTTCCGAGATATCCGGCGGCAGTATCCCGGATGAAGGGCCCATTCCGAATCAAGAGCAGTATCACACAAAAACTCATGAAGAGGATTGGGCCGTTGTTGAGTATATTTTTGCAACAGGAATGCCCGATGAGAACATCCAGATTAAGCTGAATGAAAACCTTGAGGAATTTTTCCTTAGCGGAATACGCGATGATGGGGCAGCCGAAACCTATACTTACGGCACGGCATCATATTATGTGGCCGGCGGCAGGTTCTTAAGTGTGGTGAAGAATTTCGATATCTACAACAATGAACATCCCGTTAACGGCTCTACCGGCCCCGCACAGCGTTACAAAGGCGCGGAGACCTTCGACCTGACCACGGGTGAACGCGCCGAAAAGCTTGTTTTCGGCGGGGCGGCGTATACAATGGCGAATGCGTTTGACCATTTTTCGCAGGTATATCCCGATGCCGGCGATACGGAAGCTAGAGCCGGATTCCATAATTATGTGCAGAGCAATGACTTTATATTCAATTATTATCTGACGGAGACAAACCTTGCAATCTATTTGCCGAATATCAGCGGAGACGATTATTTCGTTTACGAAGCGCCATACAGCATGATTGGAGAGATGCTGTCGCCTGAATTAGCGGAAGCGGTTAAACCAAGAGGTTGATCTAAACACTATATACAAGGGGGAAAACGCAATGACTAAATTAATTAAACTGGTTATGTCTGTTACACTTCTAATTGCATTACTGAGCGCCTGTTCGGGCGCTGATGAGGATTACACAAAGTTGTCATACGATGAAATGACCGAAAAACTGGTCTTGGCAAATTCGGGAGATTCAATATTCGCAGGTCACGATGTTTATGTTGCGGCCAACGTTGACGAAAATGGCGACAAATTGTGGACACGCACCTATGCAAAACTTTCAGACGGAACATTGGCTCTTTTTGAGCATCGAATTGAGGCCGGAACACATACGGCAATCTTTCCCGATGCGTATTACTTAGAACATGAATCTGTGCCGTACATGATGCTGACCGCAACCGACACCGGCTATACCGAAAACTATGATGAAATGATTGCTCTTGTCCGGTTAGATGTTGAAGAAGATGAAGAAATAATATCGGTAGAAAAATCCGGCGATAACTTTGTTTTTGTATACGAGATACCCCACACAAGTGAAACGTACAAGAATTTAGGGTTAGACATGGACAGCGGAATATTCCGTGTGATAATCGTTGCGGATGCTAAAACATTGGAAATGGTGGAGGTTACTAACTATCATATTGCAGAGGACGGCGGCAAAAAATTCCTGCGGGGGATGAAGTTTGAATATGACATTCCTTTCACCGAGCCGGAATTTTCATTGCAATGCAAAGAAATGGCAGCTAATCCCGATGGGATTTTCACGGTCAAGCTCATTATTGACCCCGAAACGTCTGACGAAATGCGGCGTGAAATCGAGGTGCCGACAGGCATGGCGTACTGGGTTGACGGATACGAGATGTTTGCAGATGCGGCGTTTACGGAAGAACATGTCGGTTATCCGTCCGACACTGCGGGGGAAATCACGATTTACGTCAAGTCGAACTAGTATAGCAGTTCCACAAAATGTTACGCCCTGGAAGAGGGGATTAGGGTTAACATATATTAATTATTTATAGGAGTGATATTGCATTATGACAAAAAACAAAAAACGCGGCTCCGCGCTTGTTTTGGTGTTCATGCTGGTGATTATTATGGGTGTGGTCTATGCGGCGGCCTCGGGAACGCTAACGTTTAACGGTACCGCAACAATGGGCGCGGATTGCGAACTATGGATTTTGCCGGAAATAGCGCAGCCTGAGCTTCCAAACGGCTCAGAAGGCACGATGGTCGTTAACAGTGGCGGCCAATCCGCTACCATTACCGTGGATCTTAAGGAACCCGGCGACACGCTGACGTTTCAATTCAGCGTGCAGAACTCAGGCGCAAGGGATGCCAAGATTACTGCGGCTACCCTTAATACGGGCATAAGCAATCCTGATTTGGCACTCGCAGTCGGCGGCACTTATACCGACCTTGCAAATCATACAATTGCTACCGGTCAAACAGTGACGGGTTACACCATCACCGTAGGTTGGAGCGACAACGAAGCGTTTGAAGACATTGATTCGGGCACTTACACCTTTACTATCGAATTACCTTACGAAATGACGATAACAGGGTAATTACATTTTAAAAACAGCGAAATCCCCTCTTTGCTGTTTTTTGTGAACATTATGAAAAAAACTGGATTTCTAATGAGCATGGCTGCACTCGGCGCATTGCTCACAGAGCAAATTGTTTATCTTAGTCTTTTACCCGATATGGCCCTGTCATACAGCCAATTAAGGCCGTTATTATACGCCGGCATTGCGGCCGTCTGGTTATTCCTTTCGGGGCGGGATTTGCGCCCTATTCCCAAAGGCAAACAGTCGGCTTGGTTTTGCTTGATTGCATCGGCAGCCTATATCACGATAATGCTGCTTACCGGAATTTTGTTCGGCTTTGATAAAAACATGATGACGCCAAACATATCGGTGGTGCTGAACAATATTTGGACATACGCCGCTTTTGCATTTTTATCAGAAGTCATACGATACAGACTTATTAAAGACGCAAAGATTGATTATCGCACCGTCATCGCCGCCGTGCTTGCAATAGTTTACACTATTGGTTCGCTGCGTGGCATCACGGATGCGGATATGGCACGCAGCCTGGATTTGTTTTTTATAACTGTCTTTCCCGCACTCGCCCTGAACGCGGCGCTGTCATATATAGCGTTAGAAGGCTCGTTTCGTGCACTCCTTTTTATATCCGGCGCTTATTCGCTGGGATCGGTTTTTATCCCGGTATTGCCGAGTATCCCAAAATTGGCTTGGGCGGCGGTTTCAAGCGTTCTTTTATTTGTAACGGTGATTTTGTACCGCAAGGATATGAAAAGCGGCAGCCGAATGTCCCGTTTGAGTGAAAAAAGGCGCGCTAAATATCACAGGGTATCCGTCTTATCTATGGCTGTGACCGTAACCGCTTTGGGATTTTTAGCCGCATTTAGCTTGAGGGTGTTTCCGTATTTCCCAACCGCCGTTATTACCGAGAGCATGAGCGGTGCAATTGAACGGGGTTCAGTTGTTTTTACCCAAAAACTAAACACGGCGGATGATGTTTATAAAAACGTACAGGAAGGGGATATTATACTCTTTACTTATAAAAACGTTGAAGTTATGCATCGGGTGGTTGAGTTTAGATTTAATGCCGAAGGCGAGCGGATTTATATTACAAAGGGTGATGCTAATCCGGATGCGGATACCAACCCGGTGGAAATGGGTCAGGTTGTGGGGCTGTCCCGCTCATTTATTCCGTATATCGGATGGTCTTTTGTTATTATTAACGCGCTAATGAATGGGGGGTAAGCGGATGACTTCAAAAACGGGCTGGATATTGTGCGCTCTTCTCGCAACATTCATCGTAAGCTCTGCCGCGGCGATATTCGTACATATGTTCCTATCTTACACACCCGACACGGAAATTCATTTATCCGGACGTAATGATGTGAGATTTAGTGTGCATTACATTGAAAACAGCATTTTTGACAAAGCGGAAAGACCGGGTAATTTACAATATTTAATGTCGTTCACAGACTATATAGAAGTTGAAGACTCGTTTTTATGCCGGTTTAGTCAGAATGTTAATGCCATTTACAGATATTCTGTTACGGAAACATTGACGATTAAACCTTTAAAGGGTTCGGACGACAGTAATGCACAGGGGGTTTTCGAAGATAAAACCATATTGTCAGAGTTCAGCGGCCGTTTTAAAGGTGAAAGAATAACTTGGGATAAATCTGGCACCGATACTCCCGGCGGTTTGTACGTTATTAATCCCCACAAGCATATAGACGCTTATAGATATTTTGTATACGAACAACGCGAACAAATGAAAAAAAATGATATGACCGCCGAAGGGGATCTGCGTTTCACCGCAGAGATTTTGATCGGTTTTTCCTATACTGTAAAGGCCGAAGAATACGGATTGGACGAAACATTTCATTATACGCTGAATATTCCCATTTCTAATGAAGTATTCGGCATTGCCGCTGAAGGGATACGGGACATCGAACTGTCGAGCACATCGCATGAATTTAAGATTCCCGGTATACAGGTTGCCGTGTTGATTGTTTTGTTATTTTTACTAAATATCCTCGGGGTAGTCTTTTGTATAAGCCGGCTCATTACGGAAAAAAACAAACAACGCCGTGAAGTTAAAAGGATACTCAAAAAGTATTCGGATGAAATAATCGAGTCCGCACACAGGATAGACCTGTCTGAGTATAAAATCATTCATGTAAATCAATTCAAGGATTTGTTAAAATTAGCTGTAAATTCAAGTAAACACATAATATATTATCAAGGCGACAAACGAGCAGAGTTTTATGCTTTTTCAGACGGGTATGTGTTTTGCTTAAATTATTATATTAGCAGTGCAGACGAAGACGAAGACGATGCAGACGGACATGATTTATATGCAGATGACGCATTTACGCAAACGCATTTAGGGAACGCACCCGTTGCAGCGGAGGAATGATGGTTTACGCAAGAAAAAAATAAAAAATAAATCGTCCCTTTTCGCAGACTTGTGTGTATACACAGACAGAAGCTTTTATTATAAAAAATATCAGGAGGAAATCACAATGGAAAACACAGAAAAATTGAAACAGGCAAATTGCCGCTTACCGACGAGCAAGCAAGCGAGGTATCGGGCGGCATAGACAGTGCGGTAGTTTCTGCATGGCGCAAGGTAGCGGAAGGCGAAGGCTGCCCCACTCATGCAGGTTGCAACGACGTCGGCGCGTTTTATTATACATGGTATAATGCGAAATGCCCCAAATGCAATGCCCCCGAGAGTTTGTTCTGCCGAACTATGATAGCAGGGAAACTGAATAATGCTGTGTTTAATAAACAACCCGAGAATTTCGAGTGTATCGACACAAAATGCTATGTCTGCAATTATCTCTTCGGCACTTGTGAACTATCAACCGGAGACAGACAAGGGTATATCCAAAACTGGGGAAGATGCCAGCATAAAAATTCAACCCACGGGGCGGAAGTCCCGAAAAAATAAAAAATGAAAAAATTTAGGAGAAAAACGAAATGAAAAAAATAATTTCAATAATAATGGCGGTTATGTTAATTTCGGGTTTACTTACCGCTTGCGATGTCAATGTTCACCCGAACAATTCGGTTATAGGAGCTGACGGGGAAGTTATAGAACCGGAATCAAGTGGCACAGAGCCCTCTAATGAATCTTCTAATGAGTCAAACCCGAAACTCCCTGTAATAGAGGAAAAAGTTCTCACTCAAATAGATCTCGAAAACGAAGGCAGAGTCAATGCCGAATATGTATTACTCAGCGGGCTGGAACATGACATTAAACTGCAAGGCAAAATAAACGAAGAAATACAAACATTTTGTACCTGGCCGACCTTTAACCGTGACAACGACGACAAAAACATCACCGTAAAAGTCGAATACGCTATAATCGGTAACAAGTATATCAGCATACGGGCGGCTGATTCGGTGTATGCAGACGGTGCGGCTCATCCCGAAAACAACTACAGAACCGCTACGTTCGATTTGGAAACAGGCGAACACGCGGGCAGTCTGATTGCATTTTCGAATGCGGGAGATGAATTGCGGAAGAAAATCACCGACGGCACTTTCAAGCAGATTTTCCCCGAAGAACCCATTGACGGCGCGGCGGAAGTTTTGGCGGCGGAGTTTGATGTAGACAATTTCTACCTCACCGAAGACAGTTTAGGCCTGTTTGTCACAGACCGTCCTCACGCGGCGGGAAGCTACTGGATTTTCGAGGCGAAATACAGCGACATTACGACATTGGTAGGCGACAGCTATTTTATGAAGTATGTTAAGTAAAACAACTTATTCGGCATAATTGCCCATAATAGAAAGGCGGATATTCCAATGAAAAACGAATTTTTTAAGAGATTATCGGAAGATAAGGAATTCGAAGCAACCTACAAAAAATTTGAAACTATAGAAGCTGTTTTAGAGCAGGTGGAAAAAGACGGTTATTCAATTTCGGAAGAAGTCGAATCGTTACGCAGTCAAGCCGAATTCAATCAGACAGGGCGCGTTGAACTTGATGATGCTATGTTGGAAAATATCGGCGGCGGTTTTTTGTTCCCGCAGTCTTTACTGGATTGGTTCGTTTCTTTATTCAGATACAGCGGGATAGGAGCAAGCGGGCAATCTTCGCTTGTCAATTCGGAAACTTCTGCCCCCGCCGTTAAAACCCTCGAAAAAAATTCGGCGGTTCAACCGACTGTACTCCCGCTCCCAAATGTTACGGGAACTCCTACACCTACAACCCTTCCCTTCAATCCGGCAGGGGGTAAATCAAACAAGTCAATAAATTTATAATGAGGTATTAAGCTTAAATAAGAGATGAGAAGAAAATATTCTCATCTCTTATCGGTGTCGGAAAGGGGCGTTATACTAATCCCACATTAAAATCATCGTTTCAAACTTCGTTCGTCATTCGTTTTTCTTAAAAAACTACTCACTCGTTTTCAACGGTTTTTAAAATGGGATTAGTATTATAAAAAAATGAAAAACAAATTATTTCGTAAAGAAGCGGTGGAAAAAATAACCGGACCCGAAGATTTGAACGCATACGTCAAGGTGCTCAATCCCCGTGTATGGCTTATTCTTGCCGGAATTGCGGTCGCTTTTGGCGGGCTTGTGGTTTTTGTGGCTTCTACCGGATTTCCGATTTGGGATTTATTCTTCGGCGGTATGGGAGGATAATAGACCTCCTCGGAAATTAAAACGTGATGTATGAACACAGATGATTTTTCGTCAAACAAGGCAATTTTGACGAGAATATCATGGATATTTGAGGATAAATTAACACCGTGTGACGGGAAATTTTCCGTTCATATGTCGCGAAATGGTTTTCGGCAATGCTAGGCAGACGACCGCCGCTGTACATGGGTACTGTAAGGTAAGATAACTGCGCAATGTGCGATTTACGAGGAGACCTAATGCTATGCCCAAAAAATGCCCTGTAATATTGCAGCTTGAAATAGTTGAATGCGGCGCGGCTTCCCTTGCTATGGTAATGGCTTACCATAGCAAGTGGGTGCCGCTTGAGCGTGTCCGGACGGACTGCGGTGTTTCCCGTGACGGAAGCTCGGCAAAAAATCTTTTGCAGGTGGCACGGCTCTACGGCTTTAAGGCGCAGGGTTACCGCGTTGAGCCGTCTCAAATCCACACAATTCCAATGCCCTGTATTATCCATTGGAACATGAACCATTTCGTGGTGCTGCGCGGTATCACCAAAAAATTCGCCTATATAAACGACCCCGCAAAAGGCGAAGTAAAGATACCGATCGAACAGTTTGGCACCTCTTTCACCGGCATAGCCATCGCCATAACTCCGGGAGAGAATTTTGAACCTTCGGGCAAGCCCGTCAGCATTTGGCCGTTTGCTAAATCACGCCTGAAAGGCACGGCTCCGGTCTTCTCGTTTATCATTATTATCAGTGCTATGACTTCTGTTATAGGGATAATATCGACAATGTTCAGCCGTGTGTTTGTGGACGATCTGCTTTCCGGCAACCGTCCCGAATGGGCATATGGATTTATAGTGTTGTTTTTGGCGTTTAATTTTCTCAGTATTCTATTGACCGTCATCAATACAAAAAGTAATTCGAAAATCACAGCCAAATTCGCGGTGGTTTCAAGCGGAATGTTTATCTGGCACGCTCTGCGATTGCCTGTAGATTTTTATTCCTCACGCAACGCAGGCGACATCGCCGCACGACAGGACGAAAACGATGGTATATCCCTGTCGCTTATACAAATGTTCGCACCACTGTTTATCGAGGCGGCAATGATGGTATTTTACTTGTTTATCGTGCTTCAATACAGCGTCCTGCTTACAATAATCGGATTTGTGTCGCTTGTGATCAATTATGCTGTCAATAAATTTATCACCGACAAGAACGTCAACATTTCCCGCGTATCCTCCCGTGATGCGGGCAAGCTGGGCGCTATGACGGTAGCAGGCGTGGAAATGATAGAGACCATCAAGTCGGCAGGCGCGGAGGACGGTTTTTTTGAACGCTGGTCAGGGCTTCACGCTTCGGTAAACAATACAAGAATAAAGTCGATGAAACTGAATATTTCGGCGGGGATGATTCCGCAAATAGTAAGCGAAGTCATAAATATTATTGTTTTGCTGATCGGCGCGTATTTAATTATCAAGGGTGATATGACAATCGGCATATTCTTCGCGTTTCAAGGGTTTTTAAGCGCGTTTCTTGCACCTTTATCCACAATCATAAACACACGATTGCAAATGCAGCAGATGAAAGTGTCAATGGAACGGGTGCAGGACGTGTTTAATTATAAACCCGATGTGACATATACCGAACAGTCGGAAGTTGATGATGAACAATCGTTTTTCAAATTATCGGGGGAACTCGAGATCAAAGACCTCACATTCGGGTATAACAAATTATCGCCGCCGCTTTTGGAGAATTTTAACCTGACGTTAAAGCCCGGCGAAAGCGTTGCACTTGTCGGGGCTTCGGGCTGCGGGAAATCAACAATCGCAAAGCTCATCAGTAACCTTTACAAGCCGTGGAGCGGAGAGGTCCTGTTTGACGGCAAAACCGCCGATGAAATATCGCGCGAAATCTTTACAAGCTCGGTGTCTGTCGTTGATCAGGATATTATACTCTTCAAAGACAGCGTAAGCAATAACATCAAAACATGGGACAAATCTATCGAGGATTATGAAGTTATACTTGCGGCGCGGGATTCGCAAATTCACAAAACGATTATCGAGCGCGACAGCGGTTACGATTGTGAGATTTTGGAGGGCGGCAAAAACTTTTCCGGCGGCGAACGCCAACGTCTCGAAATAGCAGGCGCACTTGCCAAAGACCCGACTGTAATTATTTTGGACGAAGCCACAAGTGCGCTCGATGCGAAGACAGAATACGATGTGATCAACGCCATAAAAAACAGAGATATTACAACGGTTGTAGTCGCGCACCGTTTGTCAACAATTCGTGACTGCAACGAAATCATCGTGCTTGACAAAGGCAAGGTGGTACAGCGGGGAACTCATGACGAGTTGTACGCCGTGGAAGGTAAATACAGAGAGTTGGTGAGCTTGAATTGAATTGGTTTGAAAATCAAGTCAAAAATCGCATGAAAAATGACGAGGATGATTTTTCGGGTGCGTTCGCCGAACTTTCTTCTATTGTTATGGGCGAGACAGCGGCGAAAGCAGGACTTGTCACCGCACGGCAAAAGACCCATAACGCCGTGCAGGAAATATTAAAATTTTTCGGACAGGACATAATACCCGTCCCCGAAAGTGTTACCGACACATCGGAATACATAAACTTCTGCATAAAACCGTCCGGCATTATGAAACGCAAAGTTGAACTGAGCGGTAAATGGTGGACGGATGCTTTCGGTCCGATGCTCGGCTTTTTAAACCACCCCGGCACCTCCAAGGAGGGGAACAGCGTTGTTGTGGCGCTTTTGCCGTCACAGAAAGGGTATTCCTACTTTGATTATGAGAGCGGTAAGAAAGTCGTACTTAATTCCGAGACCGCAAAAAACATAGAAAGTTTCGGCTATTGCTTTTATAATCCGTTCCCGAATCGTGAGTTGTCTATCATTGATTTAGTTAAATATATGTTCAAAACCGTAACGAGAAACGACATGTTTTTCTATCTTTTCATCATGACCGTGACCACGCTTATGGGGCTTATCCAACCGAAAATATCACTAATTTTGTTCTCGCACATCATACCTCAGAGCAATGCGAGCGTGTTGTGGGCTCTCGGTGTATTGATGATTTCGATGGTGTTCGCGACACAGCTTTTGGGGATAGGGCAAAGTTTGATTATGAGCCGGCTTACCATGCGCCTGTCAAACACAATCGAACCCGCCGCCATGATGAGGATGCTGACCCTCCCCGCCGAGTTTTTCAAGAAATATGCAGCCGGGGAGCTTTCCCAGAAGTTTTCACTGATCCCGTCAATTTGTAGTACGATTTTTTCGGTCGTCACCGGAACACTGTTAACTTCGCTGTTTTCGCTTGCGTACTTCACGCAGATTGCAAACATCACTCCCGCATTAATGCTGCCGTCATTAGCAATTATCGGCACGACACTTGTTATAAATATTATCACCACATTGGCAAGTATACGAATACAGAAGAAATCATTGGAAGCGGGTGCAGATTTGTCCGGCATGACTTATTCCATCTTGTCGGGCATACAAAAAGTCAAACTGACCGGCTCGGAAAAGAGGATTTTCGCGCAGTGGGCATTAAAGTATAAAACCTCTGCTAATTTTACTTACAATCCGCCGTTTGTGTTGAAATATTCGGGCGTAATCAGCACTGTTATTTCCACTATCGGGATTGCCGTTGTTTATTTTTTCGCCATTCAGTCACAAATGGGCGTCGGCGAGTATATGGCGTACAACACCGCTTATGGCATGGTGTCGGCTTCTATTTTGGCTCTCGGTTCAATTACCACCGTTTTTTCAGGGTTAAAACCGCAGCTTGACACAGTAGCGCCGTTCATGAAAACCGTCCCCGAAATAAGCGGGAATAAAAAAGTTGTAACAAACCTTTCAGGCGGCATCGAAGTACAGAGTTTGACCTTCCGTTATGATGAGGGCGGCAAGAATATTCTCAATGACATTAATATTAAAATCCGCCCGGGACAGTATGTGGCGATCGTCGGTAAGACCGGCTGCGGAAAATCTACATTAGTACGGCTTTTACTGGGTTTTGAAAAGCCGAATAAAGGTGCGGTTTACTATGACGGCAAGGATATATCCAAACTTGATTTACCGTCACTCCGCCGCAAAATCGGAGCGGTTATGCAGGGCGGTAAACTGTTCACAGGGGATGTTTGGGGTAATATTATTATATCCGCGCCCAACCTGACAATGGACGATGCGTGGGCGGCGGCGCGGATCGCGAGCATTGACAAGGATATTGAGGATATGCCGATGGGTATGCACACTATTATAACCGAGGGCAGCGGCGGCATTTCCGGCGGGCAAAAGCAGCGGTTGATGATTGCACGGGCTGTTGCGTCGAAGCCGAAAGTGCTGATTTTTGACGAATCTACAAGTGCGCTCGACAACATCACGCAAAAGCAGGTAGCCGATGCATTAGCGGGTTTAAAATGCACTCGCATTGTAATCGCACACAGGCTGTCCACGATCAAAGACTGCGATAAAATTTATGTATTAGATGGCGGCAAAGTCGCCGAAGAAGGCACATTCGATGAACTCTACGAAAACAAAGGATATTTTCACGGGCTCGTAAGCCGGCAGATGCTTGGTGAGAAATTATAGCAATGCGTAATGCGCAATGCCTAAATCCTATCACATCCCCGCTGGCGGGGAGCGAAAAGACCGCACAATGCGTAATGCATAAATATTATATAGGGGGAATTTGAGTAATGACTATTATCAAAACAGGGGAAAACGACAAAATCACCCTCACTGTCGAGGGGAAATTGAACACAGGAGCATCACAGCAGTTTCAGGAAGCGGTAATGGCGGCACTTGAAGAAGCAAACGAGTTAATTTTAGACTTTACGCAGCTTGTTTATTTGGCATCATCGGGAATACGGGTATTGGTTTTGGGGGCGCAAACAGCTGAGGTGTCGGGAAAGACATTGGTGCTTACCAATGTCAACGACGACGTGATGGAAGTGTTTGAAATTACAGGGCTAACCGATGCCTTGACGATTCTGTAAAGGGGGAGTGTCTTATGATGCAAGAAAGAAACGGGGTTCAAAAGAAAATGCAGGAATTTGGGTTTACCGAAGATAAGCGTGACGGCGATACATACTATTTTACACTAAAAGGCCGGGTGAGCGTAAATGAATCGTTGTATATGGAGCAGGAACTCAAAAAAGCCGTACAGCAGGGCTGCACCCATATCATTATCAATATGTGCCGGGTTACTGTGTTCCCTTCCGCTGCAATCAGGGTAATACTTGCAATGTATCAAAAACTGAAAAACATGAGCGGAACGTTGCAAATAGAAAACCCGTCGGAGAATGTACAGAACGTCATCGGTATGACCGCTTTAGAGGAATTATTGCTTAAGTGATGGGAAAGGAAATCATTATGCCCGCAAACAAAATAAAAACCCGAAAAACAATAGGGTTGAAAATGACCGCGCTTTTTGTGCTGTTTGCTTTGCTGTTTTGCCTTGCTCTCAGCATTTTTGCATATAGAGCTTCGTGGGATTCATACACCGATGTGTATGCGAGAAACGCTCTTGAAATCGCCGAAATGACGGCTTCTTTCGTAGACGGTGAGCAAATTTCAAGCTATTTGAAAACGATGAAAACGGACGCTTATTATGACGAATTACAAGAAAAGTTGAATAACATCAAGCGTGACCTCAACCTTATGTATTTATACATTTTCAAACCAGGGGACGAATCGTATTTTACTTTTATTATGGAAGCTAAGTTAGATACAGATAATCCCGAGATGATAAACGAACTCGGCGAAATCTACGAAACTTATATTATTTACGATTTTTTCATGCAGGAAAGTGTATCTGCTGTTCCAAAAGAACTTTCGCGACGCGGTTCTGTTCGCAAAGTCATTTTACCCGACGAAAATTACGGACACGCGGTATGGGCTTACGCACCGATATATTCCGAAAACGGTGAAATAACGGCGATGACAGGGGTAGAAATTTCATTGAAATCGGTAGAGGAAAGGCAAGCGGCTTTTTTCAAAACGATTATTATGCTCTCAATCATGATAACCGTTATTTTAGTTATCGGAATGATGTTTGTAACCCGCCGTATAATATCAAGACCGCTGAGGAAGCTGACAAACAACGCACTTAATTTTGCAAGCGGCGATAGGCTTTTAAGTTTTGATTGCAATATTAAAACCGGCGATGAAATGCAAACTTTGTCCGAAGCGTTTGGAAAAATGGCGGATGATATTAAAGATTATATCGAAAATTTAGCGGCTATAACGTCCGAAAAAGAACGCATCGGCGCAGAACTTGATATTGCCACTCGAATACAGGCAAGTCTGCTGCCCTGCATATTTCCCGCGTTCCCGGAAAAAGAAGAAATTGACATATATGCCTCAATGTTCCCCGCAAAAGAAGTTGGCGGCGACTTTTATGATTTCTTCTTTATTGATGAAAATACCCTTGCCGTAGTCATAGCAGACGTTTCGGGCAAAGGCGTTCCTGCAGCATTGTTTATGGTTATTGCAAAGACTTTAATCAAGAATAATGCACAGCTCGGCAAAAGCCCGAAAGAAGTATTCGAGACGGTTAATAGCACTCTCTGCGAGAATAATCACGAGCGTATGTTTGTAACGGCGTTTATGGGTTATCTCGATTTAAAAAGCGGAAAATTCACCTACGTTAATGCCGGACATAATCCGCCGTTAGTCAAGAAATTGGGCGGTGAATATAGGTTTATAGAAACAAAACCCTCGATTATTCTTGCGTGTTTCAGAGGGCGCGAATACAAAGAACACGAAATTAATTTTTCGGCAGGCGATATAATTTATCTGTACACCGACGGCGTTACCGAAGCCGAAAACGTAGACGGTGACTTGTTTTCAGCCCCAAAATTAGAAAAAATTGTCAATAAAACTACAGACTGCACGATGAAAGAATTGCTCGAATTTGTCAAGCAGGAAGTTGACATTTGCGCCGACGGAACGGAACAAGCCGACGACATCACCATGCTCGGATTATTGTACAAAGGAGACGACTGCCATGAATGAAATTTATATCGAGGCAAAGTTAGAAAACGTAGATGCAGTCTTAGATTTTGTGACCCGGCAGTTGGAAGATTACCCACTGAAAATTCAAAGCCAAATTGAAATCGCGGTTGACGAAATCTTTTCCAATATCGCCCGCTATGCTTATCACCCCAATATCGGCGCGGCAACGGTTCGTATTGCCGTGGATAATGAAATAACGATTGAATTTGAAGACAGCGGTATGCAGTACGACCCGCTTTCCGAAAGAGACCCCGACATCACCCCACCTGTAGGCAAGCGAAAAATCGGCGGGCTTGGGATATTTATGGTTAAGAATATCATGGATTCGGTGGAATATCGGCGAGAGGGGAGTAAGAACATTTTGACGATTAGGAAGATAGTTGCAGAATGAATAAAGAAGCAAAAAACATCGGTGTATCACTTGAAATGTATAATGAAAAAGAAAGTATGTGTAAAAGTTGGAAAGGAAACTATAAAAATGAAAAAGCTAAATAATCACTCACACAGATACAAATATAATCGAATAATTTTTTACCGCTCCTTGAAAAAGGGGCGATTATTTTTATGGTTGCGAAATTTATCGAAATTTAGCAAATAATCAAAACCCACGGGGTTTAACAACCCATTGCCCATTCTTCCCCGCGCCCTCGCGTTCTAACAATCCCTTTTCCTTCAACCGCGCAATAGCTTCTTGAACGCCGCGCCGTGTTTTCCCAATCGCCGCTGCGAATTCAATTTGCGTAGCGCGCGGGTGATTGCTTAAATATTCCAATATCGCTCTCTCGGTTAAAGCACAATCATCGTCGCCATTACTACGCTTTAACTGTGCTTTATTTTGTGCTTTATCTATTCTTTCATCATACGAATACTCACCATCAAGCGGAACAATAATCCTAAACACGTCGCCGTCAATCAATTCCGACGGCTTGCCGGAATAACGCGGGACATAATGGTGCAATTTTCTCACGTCGGAGCAGTTGCAAAATTTCATCGACAGCCGCAACGCTCATCGACAGGAATTGGAACGTTAACGTAGCAAGGTCTACAACCGCATGAAATCCGCTAAAACTCCCGAAAAATTAGCGGAATTGAAAGCCGAGCGGGATGACTTGTCAGCAAAAATTAAAGATGTTCGTGCGGATTTATTTTTAGCGGGCGGCGTTCAAAAAGAGCATAGGGAAATACGAGGTAAAATCTTAGCGCAACGGGAGTTGGATGCCCGGCGGCTTGAAGCCGAAAAATCCAAAACACAAAATATTATGAAGGATAGAGGTTATTCACGATGACAGAGAAAACAACCAAAACCACGTCCGCCGCTGATACGGCGGATATTTTATTGTCCGCTGAAAAAGCAGACAAAGGTATTACACCCACCCTAAAAACAAAAACAACAAAAATCAAGGAGGACAACACTATGCAAAATGAAAAAATTATATCCCTGCCGCTTAACAAATTGGCGGCGTTTGAGAACCACCCATTTCAAGTGAAGCAAGATGAGGACTTTCAAAAACTTGTTGACAGTATCAAAGAAAACGGAATTTTAATCCCGGCGGTCGCTCGCCCGATTGGGGACGGCTATGAGTTAATCGCCGGACACCGTCGCAAATTCGCCTGCCAAATCCTCGGCATTGAAGCCATGCCGGTACTGGTTCGGGAATTAACCAACGAACAGGCGGTTATCGCGATGGTGGACAGCAACGTTCAGCGGGAGAATATCCTACCAAGCGAAAAAGCGTTTGCTTATAAGATGAAGTTGGAGGCGATAAAAAAGCAGGGAAAAAGGACAGATTTAACTTCTGTTCCAGTGGGGCAGAAGCTGGCGAGGAGCGTAATTGCAAAGGAAAATGGCGAAAGCCAAAGCCAAATACAGCGATATGTACGGCTGACTGAGCTGATTCCAGAGTTATTGCAGTTAATTGATGACGGTAAAATCGCTTTTCGCCCCGCGGTTGAATTATCTTATCTGTCAAAAGAACAGCAGACCCTGTTGTTATTAGCAATGGAAGCCGAGCAGTCAACGCCATCATTGTCGCAGGCGCAGAAACTCAAAGCTATGAGTGCCGAGGGTGCATTGACCGAGGATTCCATGATGGAAGTAATGCGGGAGCCGAAAGCTAACCAGAAAGAACAGGTGCGTATTCCGTATGATAAAATCAAGGCTATCACCAAAAAAGATATGCTTCCGAAGGAATTAGAAGATTTTGTTTTAGAAGCTGTTAAACGGTATCAATCCTATTTGAACCGACAAGCCAAAGATAAAGGCGCCCGCTAAACTGTAAACTCACAGTTAGCGGATTTTTTATACCGCCTCGGTTTGCACATTTGCACTCCGGGGCGGTTTCATTAAAATAAAAGGGACTCGTTATGATGTAATAACCGTTCCTTTTATTGCCAATAATATATTTAAGAGGACGGTGATATTTTGGAAATTAACGTTGATAACGATTTGCGCCTTGTTAGTGTTTGGCTTACTAACGCCGAAAAGCAAAACAAAAGCGTTAGACAAGAGCTAAAAGCACTTTGTGAAAAAAACAAAGAACGTAAGTATAAAACAGCCCTTATGCTTTCGGGTGAGCGAGATTTGGTAGATTGCACACAAAACCTTTTGTTGCACAACAGATACCCAAAATCGCAGGGGACAAGCCGATAGCATAACCCCCGGATTGACCATCACGGTCAATCCATTACATACCATCATAGCTTATAAGCGTAACATTTCCCATTTTATCTGCCCGTTCCATACAACCGACTGTGAATCCGTTTTTGGCAAAAAGATAAAAATATTTCTTACCGAATGAAAATAAGTTGCTTCGCTCGACAAGTGTTTCCAACGTAGACAAATCCACATCATCATTCGTCCATTTGCACTCGCAGAAGATAGCGGTATCCTTGTCGGCAGTAGCTAAAATGTCAATCTCCGCTTGTGTTTGGTTTTCGGGGTCATTGCCCCACCAACGCCCCAAATCCATGAAGGTAACAGCGGCTTTACCCTCACGGTTGAGCTTCCAAAGATACTGCTTGCAAATTTCCTCAAACACCGCGCCCATATACGACGGCAGATGCTCAGATATATTTTTGTAAGCAACCTCAATCATTACGTTTTGAATCACCGACATATTACCCGGCACAAACCGATACCAAAAGCGGAACATATTATCAGCGATGACATAAATAGTTTTTTTGGATGTCTTTTCGGTGATCGGCGTTTCTTTTTTGATAATACCGAGGGAGATTAAGTTTTTCAGATATGCAGAGCAGGCACTTGTTTCCTCGCCGACCTTGCCCGATATTTCCGAAAGTTTGGTGCTGCCGGTAGCGACTGCTGTAATGATTGCGTTATAAATTGCAGGCTCACGAACCTCTTGTTTCAAGAGATTATTCGGCTCTTCAAACAAATAGGATGTAGTTTTAAGAAAATTGTTTTTAATGTTATCCTCTACGCTCAGACTGTCGTTCATCTGCAAAAGATACTGCGGAGTGCCGCCGACAATACCGTATATTAACGCCATATCGAGAGCGGAAAAATTCTTGAAATAACGGCAGCACTCAAAGAAATCAAAGGGCAATACTTTAAGCTGTGCCGTTCTTCTGCCGTAAAGCGGGCTTTTATAACCGAGAACTTTCTCCTCCATAAACGACATTGACGAACCGCATAAAATCAAAAACATATTTGATGTATCCTTGTATTTATCAATCAGCACTTGTAAAACCGAAGCGAACCCCTTGTATGATTTGGCGACATAGGGGTATTCATCTATGACCAACACGATTCGTTTTTCTTTTGATAAAGCAAAAACATACTCCAATGCCACCCCGAAATTCTGAAATACCGGAGCCGTGCCAAAGCCGCTCGTGTAATTAAAAACCGCTTTGCTGAAATTTTCGAGGTTTTGTTTGGAATTTGTTTCAAGCCCGGTAAAAAATATCGTGTCCTTGCCCTTAACAAATTCGTTTATGAGCGCGGTTTTACCCACACGGCGGCGACCGTACATAACAGACATTTGAAATTTACCTGTTTCGTATAGCTCATTTAATTCACTGAGTTCTCGATTTCTTCCTACAAACATAATGTATCCTCCTGCTAAGATATGTATTACTTAATCGTATCTTAGTAAAATATATCTTAGTAATTATTATTTGTCAAGCATTTTATTTTATTATCTTGCTTTTCTATAAATTCTATGATACAATATTATCTATCATCACAAAGAAAGTAGTGTCATAATTGCAACAGAAATTAAATATAGCCGCCTACTGTCGTATATCAGTAGACGAAGAAATGGATAGGGAAAATACGTCTATCGAAAACCAAAAGTCCATAATTGAAGACTTCGTGAAGCGAAAATTCCCCGGTTCTACTCTTGATTTTTACGAAGACCGCGACCGTTCCGGTTATACTTTTGAGCAGCGGGAGGGATATCAACAGCTCCGTCCACAGCTGATGGATTTGACCTACGACATCCTGATCGTCAAAGACTTCTCCCGTTTCTCCCGCCGCAACAGCAAAGGATTGGTGGAGTTAGAGGACTTGCGTGACGCCGGATTGAGAATTATTGCCATCGGCGACAGCATTGATTATCCTACTTACGATGACTGGACGGCGATACAATTCCGTTTCCTTATAAATGAAATGCCGGTGACTGATACCAGCAAAAAGGTCAAGTCTGTTATCAAGCGGCGGCAGAGCGAGGGTAAATGGATTTGCTCCGTGCCGTATGGCTACGTCATCACCAACAGCAAAACGATGGCGTTTGAAATGGACGAATCTTCCGCTGAGGTAGTGCGTCAGGTTTTTGAACTTTATAATGGCGGTTGGGGTTATAAAAAAATCGCCAATCACCTCACAGATAAAAACATCCCCACACCAAGAATGACGGAGAAACTGCGAAAGGAAGCGAAGGGTGAGGAATACAGAGCCGAAGTCAAGCAGGCTTGGAGTATCGTAACCATATCTGAAATCTTGTGCAACGATTTTTATATTGGCACTCTGCGGCAGGGGAAATATAAACGCAAAAAAATTAACGGCTCAGATGTAAAGACCGACGAAATGGATCATGTAGTATTTGAGAACAACCACGACCCCGTCATTGATTACCGCACCTTCGCAGTCACGCAGGAGCAGTTGAAACAACGCTCAACATCCCACTACCGTGGGATAAGAAAAAACGACAACGTATATTCCGGTTTTATTTATTGCGGTGATTGCAACAATCCCATGTTCGCCATGAGCCGCCGGGATTTGAAACCCGCTTACACCTGCGGCACGTATCATTCGCGAGGGCTGAAAGGATGCACATCCCATCACACGCGGGTAGATGTACTGGACAAGCTGCTTAAATCATACGTTGAAAAAGTGCGGGATAGCTCAAAGGATATGTTAGACAAGCTGAATGAATCACTGAAAAATGAGCAGGAGGTTGTCAAAGAAAGCACCACATCGTTGGAAATTTTGCAAAGCCAGATCGACGATGCCCGGCAGGAAATGAAAATTCTTACCCGGCAGCAAGCGAAAGAGATAGCCCGAAGTCCGGACAGGGAGACTGTCATAGATGGTATATACCGCGAGATGTTGGACGAGTTAGCAGACAGGGTTGACGGGCTGACCCAACAACTTGAATTGACATCCGATCGGCGAAACACTATCATACGGGTCAATCGCATCGCAAAAACCGCATTGGACATCTTCGATGACATCCTTAATAAAGAAAAGCTGGACAAAACGGACTTGCAACTCATCATTGATCGAATCGTCGTCTACGAGGACAGAATCGAAATCCAGTTAAAAGCAGACATCGACACCATCCTCAAAACAGGAACCATCCCGGAGGACGCGCTAAATTTTCCGCATGACACTGGGGATATCGAAAGAGCCGCATACCAAAGCGGCAGCCTGATCCAAAAAAGCAGGAACCATTTGGATAAGGTTCTCAGTGTCCATGTTATCAGCAACGGCGACCCGCTTGAAATTTATACAAACAACGAGGGTGAAGTAATTTTCAAAAAATACAGCCCCATAGGCGAGATAGCGAATTTCGCATCGCAGTATGCTGATGTTTTGAGTAAAACCGGAAATATGCCGGCGATAGTGTGCGACAAGGACCATGTTATTGCGGCGGCAGGCATCCCCAAAAAGGAAGTACTGGAACGACGGGTTTCCGGAGCGCTCGAGGATATAATGGAATCGCGTAAAACTTATATCCACGAAAACGGAAATGCGAAACCGTTGAAACCGATCGAAGGGATGGATAAGCATACGCTGGTATGCGCACCTATCGTAACGGCGGGCGATGTCGGTGGCGCGATAATGTTTATGTCAACCGACGAAGTAGGAGTCGCTAACGAAACTTTGAATAAGCTCGCACAGTCGGCGGCATTGTTTATCGGAAAGCAAATGGAAGAATAAAAGCCCGAAGAAAAAAACAACCTTTTCGGTTTTGCACTGAAGAGGTTGTTTTTCTACGTTAGTATTTCGCATTACAAATTTACATTTTTAATTGGGATTAATATCAATCCCACCCGTGTTTGCTGCGGGGTTTGTAACTTGTGTGCAGTAATTCGTGCGCTTTATGACTGCCGGGTTTTCCCAGAAAATCACTGTAGAGCTTTTTGATCGACGGATTTTCGTGGGATTTGCGTAATGGTGTGTCCGCATCCTGCCGGTAAACTGTTTTAGCCCGCTCACCGCGAAGATCTACAAAGTTGTAAACCGATGCCGGTTGTATCGGCTGCCCGCCGCCGTTCACGCAACCGCCTTTACACGCCATGATTTCAATAAAATGATAATCCTTTTCCCCGCTTTTCACCTTTTCCAGCAATTGATGGGCGTTAGCGAGCCCCGATGCGACAGCGACATTAACATCAAGATCACCGATTTTGTATGTCGCTTCCTTGATCCCTTTGGTTCCGCGAACTTCATGGAAATCCACCGACTTTAATTCCTCCCCGGCTATCCATTCGGATGCAGTACGCAGCGATGCTTCCATGACTCCGCCCGTAGCTCCGAAAATCGTTCCGGCGCCTGTTGCTTGCCCCAGCGGATCGTCGAAATTCTCATCAGGTAAACCTACAAAGTCAATTCCTGCTTTTTTCACCATGTTTGCAAATTCCCGGGTAGTAAGAACTATGTCCACATCAGGAACCCCGGCTGCGTTTTGATCGTCGCGCTCTTTCTCCAGTTTTTTGGCGGTACAGGGCATCACCGAAACCACAACTATATTTTTTGCATCGATACCGTTCTTTTGCGCGTACCATGTTTTAACGATCGCGCCGAACATCTGATGAGGGGATTTGCAGGTCGAAAGATTAGGCAGCATTTCGGGGAAGTTATGCTCGGCATACTTAACCCAGCTCGGAGAACACGATGTGATTATAGGCAAAACGCCGCCGTTTTTAATGCGTTCCACAAACTCGTTGGCTTCCTCCATTATCGTGAGATCTGCTCCGAATTCGGTATCGAATACAGCATCGAAACCCAGACGGCGCAATGCCGCGACCATTTTCCCCTTTACATTCGACCCTACGGGCATACCAAAAGCTTCGCCGGCAGTAAATCTGATCGCAGGCGCAGGCTGTACCACAACGTGTTTTGTTTCATCGCTTAACGCCGCCCATACTTCTCCGGAATGATCTTTTTCGGATAACGCGCCGGTCGGGCATACAACAATACACTGTCCGCATCCGACACAGGCGGTTTCTCCCAGCCCCTGATCAAACGCGCTCCCTATATATGTCTTGAATCCGCGTTCGTTAGCTCCGATAACCCCCACATCCTGGTCTTGGGAGCAAACAACGGTGCAGCGGCGGCACAAAATACATTTGGAGTTATCGCGATACATATGCCCTGCCGTTTGGTCGATTTCGCTTTCAGGTATCGCGCCGGCATATCTGTCTTCATCCTCTACGCCGTATATTTGCGACAGATCCTGTAATTCGCACTGACCGCTTCGGACGCAGGACAAGCATTTTTTATTATGAGTTGAGAGAATGAGTTCTAAATTCTTCTTGCGCGCATCCATAATTCTCGGGCTTGTAGTCGTAATTTCCATTCCGTCGGCAACGGGTGAAACACAAGCCGCAACAAGTCCGCGCTGACCCTTGATTTCGACCAAGCATATCCTGCACGCTCCGATTTCGCTGACTCCGCGCAGGTAGCATAATGTAGGGATATCTATTCCGGCTTCCCTGACCGCTTCGAGTACGGTAATTCCTTGATTTGCGGTATACGACACGCCGTTGATTTTTATATTAACAGTTCCCATATTACAGTCCTCCATATAACTTAAATTCTTATTTCCTGATTATCGCTCCCGGTTTGCATTTCTCCACACAAACGCCGCATTTTATACACTTGTCCGGATCAATGATATGTTTTTCTTTAACTTTGCCCGATATAGCGTTAGTGGGACAGACACGCGCGCACAGAGTGCATCCGATACATTTTTCAGCTATTATAAAGTATGTCAGCAAATCTTTGCAAACACCGGACGGGCATTTATGATCAACGGCGTGTGCTACATATTCATCCCGGAAATATTTCATCATCGAAATTACGGGGTTGGATGCTGTTTGTCCCAGGGCGCACAGTGAACTCACATTGATATGTTGGCATAATTCTTCTATTTTATCCAGGTCCGCCGCCTCGCCTTTGCCCTCGATGAGTTTGTCCAGAAGTTCAAGCAGACGCTTGGTTCCGATACGGCAGGGAGCGCATTTTCCGCAACTTTCATCCACCGTGAAGTCTAAAAAGAACCTCGCCATATCTACCATGCAGTTATCTTCGTCCATTACTATCAAACCGCCGGAACCCATCATGGAACCGATTTCGACTAAATTGTCATAGTCGATCGGAACATCATAATGGATATCGGGAATACAACCGCCGGAAGGACCTCCGGTTTGTGCGGCTTTGAACTTTTTACCGCCGGGAACACCGCCGCCGATTTCCTCTACAACTTCGCGCAGTGTAATTCCCATCGGCACTTCGATAAGCCCGGTGTTTGTGACTTTCCCGCCGATGGCAAAAACTTTGGAACCTTTAGATTTTTTTGTACCCATAGATGCGAACCAATCCGCTCCCCTGAGTATGATCGGAGGTATATTCGCATAAGTTTCAACATTGTTAAGCAAAGTCGGTTTACCGAAAATGCCCTTAACCGCCGGATATGGCGGACGCGGACGCGGCTCACCGCGCTTGCCTTCAATAGATGCGATCAGCGCAGTTTCTTCACCGCATACAAACGCCCCGGCTCCCAACCGGATCTCTATATCAAAATTATAGCCTGTCCCTAAAATGTTTTTACCCAAAAGTCCGCGCTCGCGAGCATTTTTTATAGCGCGCTCCAGCCGTTTTACCGCTACGGGATATTCCGCACGGATATAAATATAACCGTGATCCGCACCCACAGCGTAACCCGCTATCGCCATTGCTTCAACAACAACGTGCGGCGCTCCCTCTATTATTGCCCGATCCATAAAAGCGCCCGGATCACCCTCGTCGGCATTACAAGCGACATATTTTTGCTCAGATTGGACTTTGCGCGTAAATTCCCATTTCAATCCTGTAGGAAAACCGCCGCCGCCGCGTCCCCGCAGTCCGGAGTCCCTGACGGTTTTGATCACTTCATCCCGGGTCATTTCGCTTAAAGCCTTAGCCAGCGCCATATAGCCGTCGTTACCTATATATTCGTTGAGATTATCCGGTTCGATTATACCGCAGTTACGCAGAGCGTTGCGTTCCTGTTTTTTATAAAACCCCGTTTGTGCGAAAGGTATGATTTCTTCGCCGCTAACGGTTTCCTTATACAATAATTCTTTAACCGGGGTATCGCCCATAAGATGTTCGGTAACTACCCGTTCCATTTCTTCCGCTTTACATTCACCATAAAAATATCCGCCCGGATACACTATAACTATAGGTCCGAGCGAACATATTCCAAAACAACCCACGGTCAGAATATTCACATCTTTTTCCAGTTTATGTTTCGTCACGGATTCATTCAGGGCATCTATAATGGCTTTGCATCCCGAAGTAAGGCAACCCGTGTCGCCGCATACAAGTACATTGTATTTATAATCCATCATAACGGCGGGATCATTTTTTTCCAGCGAAAAGCGTATTCCCATTTTTAAGCGTTGTTCGTCGCGTAATTTTTTCAGGTTTTCAACAGTTAACATATTAATATTCACCCTCCTTAATCATATTTTTTGAGTATTTCAGCAATATCCGAAACCGATATACGTCCGTACGGGTCACCGTTAATAATGATGAGCGGTGCTAATCCGCAAGCTCCTACGCAGCGGCACGCATCCAACGACCATTTTCCGTCCGGTGTGCATTCACCGTCCTTGATTTTCAGCCTTTCGCAAAGATCGTTGTAAAGATCACCCGCGCCTTTTACATAGCACGCTGTTCCCATACACACTGAAACTATGTTGCGCCCCCTTGGATAAAGCGAAAATTGTGCGTAAAAAGTAACTACCCCGTAAATGTCTTCCAAGGGTAAGCCCAAGCCGTCCGCGATCATTTCCTGCACCTGAATCGGCAAATAACCATAAATATCCTGCGCCTTTTGCAAAACCGTCATTAATGCGCCGCGAACATTTGCGTTTTCTTCGATAACCTTGTAAAGCTCCGATTTTTGCTGTGCTGTACCTTTGAATGGAATCTTAACCGCTGTTCCCATTATTGCATTTTACCTCCCCTGTATCATTTTTAATATGAAAGTATTGTATCATACGTTATATGTTTTGTAAAGATGTATGATCTCACTTTTGAGAATCTTTATAAAAAACCGTAATAATTAACGAGCATTTACCGAAAAAATTGTTTTGCCTGACGGAAAACATCTCTGTTAATTCGGAAATCTCCCATTATGAGAATATATTTTTTGTTTTTATATCCATATTTTTTATTATGTGTTTGTGCCGTTTTGCAAAATCCGGGTATACAACAATATGGCAGAGTCCGGCTTTTCGGTGCAATAAATTTTGACGGATCACTATTTTCAACGATTTTCCACGCAAAACAGACACTTTAAAAAACTTGAAATTCTTCTGATAATAAAGGGTAAGCGTATCGTCCTTGATACCTATTCCGCTATAGTAGAAACTTTGCACTTTGATGCGAAGTAACCACCCAAGAGGAAAGAGTGCCGATAAAAAAACGAAGCTTACTGTATGTTTATAAAATTCGACAGGGATAAGCTGCGCCGCTGTTGTTGCTGATACCGTCACTAAAACACTTATTGCCGCAGGGAAGATATAATATATAAGAGCTCGTTTCGGCGGGCTTATTTGTTTTTCTACCGGTTTTATTTCCGGCAGAAGTGAGGACATGACATCCAGAGCCTTATCTTCCTGTGCCGCCGGCACAAGAACTGCCAGTTCGCCTTTTCCCGAAGCATACCCTGTGCTGTGCAAAAACACCGAAACTCGTTTTTGTTTGGCTGTTTTCGCAATCCGTGAATTTATTATACTGATATAATCTACCCGTTCGGGCTTTATGGAATATTCCCTGACCGAAAGCATACCCCAGCGCGCATAAAGAGATCCCCCCTGTCTTATCACTTTTAATTCCCGGTAACGCAATAAATTAATGATAAAGGAAACTATCCATCCGCCCGACAACAAAACAGAAACCACGGCGGCAAAATGCGGGATAGATGCGGACAACGCAACAGCTTTAGCACCGTAGTCAAGATTTTCCAACACCATATCCTGAAGTTCACGCCCTATAAGCTTTCCGCCCAGCATGGTCAGTGATACGGCGATCAATATTCCGCGCAACCCGCTGGAATGTTTCAGGGACATATCAGCCACATCCGAAAATTGGGGGGAATACGACATTTTTTCCGCTGCTTCGGTACGGTTTTGCTCCAGCGAACGGCGCATTATCTCTATCCCGTAAATTCGTTTCACCGTTAAAGACAGGATCCCTTTCTTTGCAAGGCGCGTATCGCAGGCAATTTTAATTCGGACAGCACCCAGCCCCGCAAGATAGAACGGTTTTTCCAATAATATAGATGTAACGCTGTCATAAGAGAACGAATATCCGGATATTCGAAATAATCCTTTACGCACAAAAATCCCTTCGCTGTTTATAACGAAAGAAACCGAGAGCCATTTTATAAAACCCGGCGTTATAATAAGAGCGGCAATCAGAAAGTCGAGCCATATTGATTGCAGCCAGATGTTTATCATATCCGGCGTAAGACCCTGTTTCATCAAAGCTGCGGCACTTCGCAGCGCCGGAAGAATGAATAACAGCAAATATTTAAATATACCCTCGATTATTTTTACAGGGTGCTGGCGGAGAGCAGCGTTTCTATCCATAGGCTTATTCTTACCTGATGCGACCGATTATATGCCTTTTATGAACAAATCAAAATTAAGAATTGAGGGTTTACGAGCTTATACTAATCCCATTTTAAAAACCGTTGAAAACGAGAGAGTAGTTTTTTAAGAAAAACGAATAACGAACGAAGTTTGAAACGATGATTTTAATGTGGGATTAGTATTACGAGCTTGCGCATAGAGCTTACCTTGAAAATTTACCGCAAGGGGCGTTGAAAAAGCCGCCCGCAAAAAATATTGCGGCTATATTATAGCGATACATGAACCCTACTATTTAAACACTTACGCTTTAATTTTATTTATGTTATAATAACCTCACCCGTTACCTAAATCAGAGATTTAGAACAGGTCCCGAGAACATTGAAACATGATTTGGCGGTTAGGGATATTGATATAATCATGTTATAATAACCTCATCCCTAACCGGAATTTTATCAAAATCCCGGTCGGGAACGTTCGTGTAACGAACTTGAGAACATTGAAACATAAATAAAACGCATACGCTTTAATTTTATTTATGTTATAGCTAATCATATTTTATTATGTTTTGGGAAAAAGCAGGGGGAATTATTTAATATGAATCTCATTTTATTATTCGGCGGAATTTTGATTGTCAGTGTTTTGTCTTGTAAAATAACCAATAAAACCGGATTACCTGTGCTGGTAGGTTTTATTTTAATAGGAGCGTTCATAGGAAGAAAGTTCGACTTTTTAGATGTGGCTAACGCGGAGCGTATATGTAATTACGCCCTCCTGTTTATTATATTCGCGGGCGGTTTTCAAACGGATTTTAAGCGTTCCAAACCTGTGTTGACCGTTTCCGCAACGCTCGCGACAGTAGGTGTGGTTTTGACGGCGGCGGCAGTGGCGGCTTTTGCTTACTTCGTTTTAAATATAGGACTTTATGCGGCCATATTGCTTGGTGCGGTAATGTCGCCTACGGATGCCGCTTCGGTTTTTTCTGTACTCAGTTCTAAAAAACTAAACCTAAAAAACAATCTCGGCCAGGTATTAGAAATGGAAAGCGGTTCTAACGATCCCCTCGCATATATGCTGACGATTGTGTTTTTAGCCATTGCTACGGGCGAATCCGTAAATGTGCCGCTTTTATTGGTTATGCAAATTTTGATAGGCGCATCCATAGGCTTTGCCGCCGGGATGTTGGGGCGGCGCATGATAAACAAGCTGAATCTGGAAATAGACGGGATTTATTCTGTGTTAATATGCGGAATCGCTATGTTTATATACGGCTTGACGGGCTTGCTGCATGGCAACGGTTTTCTGGCGGTTTATATCGGCGGGATTGTGTTAGGCAGCGGTAAAATAGTACATAAAACATTTCTTTCAAAAACCTGCGGCTCTGTTTCCATGCTGATGCAAATAGTGCTGTTCATTGTGTTGGGTATACTTTGGATACCCTCGTCTTTTGTTTCGGTGTTGATTTCCGGTTTGCTGTTTGCCGTGTTCTTAATTTTTATCATAAGACCCTCCGTTGTTTTTTTATTAATGAAACCGTTCGGATATAAGCTGAAGGAAATTTCGCTCGTATCATGGGCAGGGTTCAGGGGTGCTTCTTCAATTGTTTTTTCCACATATTTACTGGCGGCAAAACTGGCCTATGCAGAATACATATTCAGTGTTGTGTTTTTTGTATGTTTGCTGTCGGTTATTTTGCAGGGATCATTTCTTGCGCCGCTCGCGAAACGGCTTGGTCTTACCGATGATTCAATCTGCGAATAAAAAAATCAGAGAAGTTCACAAAACATTTTCACGATAAATTTGGACACAATAAAAATATGACGGTTTATTATTGTTTGCTGGGACTTACTGCAGGGATCCTCAACGGTTTTTTCGGTGCCGGCGGCGGGTTAATAACGGTTCCGTTATTAAGGAGGACGGGGTTGGAGGCGAAAAAATGTCACGCTACATCAATCGCCGTTATCCTGTCCCTTTGCGTATTGAGCGGTCTTGCATACTTCAAAGCAGGGAACCTTGATTTGCTTTCAGCGGTTTCATATCTTCCGGGCGGTATGGCAGGCGCGGTTTTAGGCGCGGTATTATTGAAAAAAATCGACAACAGTATTTTGCGCCGGATTTTCGGGCTTGTATTGGTGTTTTCTGCCGTGAGGATATTTTTACCCTAAAAATATTCGGAAAAAACCAAGCCGGCGAATATTTCATTTGTGTTCATACATCACATTTTAATTCCCGAGGAGATATAATGACGATATATGATTTTTTAGTTTCGCTGTTATCCGGGACAGCCGCGTCCATGGGGATTGGCGGCGGTTTTATACTTCTGCTGTATCTTACTGTTATAAAAGGAATACCGCAATTCCCGGCGCAAGGCGTTAACTTGTTGTTTTTTATACCGATTGCTGTTTTGTCTTTGATATTTCATGTCAAAAACAAACTTGTCGTAACAAAACCCTTGCTTCCGGCGTTGCTGTGCGGCGCGGCGGGTGTAGGCATAGGTGTTTTTTTATTGAGATTTGTTCCGGAGCAAACGGTGTCCCGGTTGTTTGGGGTGCTGGTAATGTTTGTCGGCGTGAACGAACTTTTTCATAAGAGTAAAAACGAAAACAAATGCTCTTAACCGCTGACAACATCTTCTTCAAATCACGATTATATAATTATGATTTGTATTTATTTATGATGTATAAATTATGATTTGTCAAGTCGTGATTTGTAAAAAGTTCAATTCGTACATTTGCAATTATTTTTATTATTGCCGCTATTGCCGCTGCTTTTGCTGCCGCCTTGTTATAATAGACCTCCTCGGAAATTAAAACGTGATGTATGAACGCGTCATACGCTGCGCAATGATTTTCGAGGAGGTCTAATGTTTTTAATAATTTTCTTTTATCAGCAGGGCGATAAACTCCAGCACAAGTTGTTTTTGCTTATCCGTACATAACAAAGACTTTTGGGCAATATCAGCCACCGGGGCATCATCCATACTCTTAACGATGCCGAGCAAAAAATAATCCGGTGTGACCTTTAATGCTTCGCTCAACTTCAAAATGGTTTCCACGGTGGGGACAGAACGGTTATTTTCAAGATTGGATAGTTGATTAATGCTGATATTAGTTAAATTTGTAACGGCTTCTTGCGTAAAACGCAGTTCCTTCCGCCTTGCAGCGATCCTATCGCCGATTTCATGGTATCGGATTTTCAATGCAATCACCTCACACCAAATAGAGTACAGGAAATACAAACAGATTATAATTCAATGCGTTTGGAAAAATCCTATTGCATTTTGAATTTAGATGTGATATGATAGGTGAAAATTAATTAGGAGGCTTTAAAATGGAAAGGAATATTCAAAAAAAGAAAAGATTCGGGGCAGTAGTCCTGGCGTTGATAATGGTGCTGTCATTGATCCCGGCAGCAACGTTGAACGCATCGGCAATCCGGTCAGGTGATTGGGAGTACGTCGTTGACGGTGCTTCTGCAAGAATTACCGATTATTACGGCAATGCCGAAAATGTCAGCATCCCATCAACGCTTGACAGCTTTCCGGTTACAAGTATCGGCACAGGAGTTTTTGAGGGCAAAACCATTGTAACGGTAACAATTCCCAGTAGCATCACAAGCATTGGTAATGAAGCATTCCGCGACTGTGCGGGGTTGACTTCGGTTACAATTCCCAGCAGCGTTATAAGCATAGGGCATAGTGCATTTCGAGGTTGTGCATGGCTTACATCAATCACAATCCCAAACAGCGTTACAAGTATTGGTGAATACGCATTTTCCGGTTGCATATGGCTTACATCAGTTGTAATTCCCGACAGCGTAACAAGTTTAGGTCAATATGCCTTTTCCGATTGTACATGGCTTGAATCGGCCACACTCAGCAAAGGGTTGACAAGAATAGCCATCGGCACATTCCAAAATTGCACAGCACTTACCTCGATTACAATACCGCCACGGGTTACAAGCATAGAAGGAGGAGGTTCCTACACCAGCCAGCGAGGTGCATTTAGTGGCTGCACATCGCTTGCAACTGTCACATTCATGTCGGCGAGGCCCCCTACAAGTGTTACTAATAGTAACACTAACCAAAATAATAGTTTCTACAATTGCCCTGTTACAAAAGTCAATGTTCCTACAGGCTCAAGGACATTTTACGCCACGACTGATGTAATCGGAAAAACCGGGTATCAAATTGAAGAAATCGCTATGGAACAACCGGGGACAATCAATGTCAATACAGGGGACGGCGGTTCGTCTGCGGGGGGCGGCGATTATTATGTTGGCGAAAATGTCACTGTTTCTGTAGAGCTAAATCCGGGATATACCTTCGATGGCTGGTATATTGGGAACCAAAGAGTTTCGATAAATGTGATATACACTTTTGTCGTGACGAACGATATGGTTAATAACGGTCTGAACTTGGAAGCACGTTTTACGATTGAAAGGTATACCATTACCGCAACAGCGGGAACAGGCGGTACGGCCACTGGCGGCAATACCTACAACCACGGCGCAAATGTCACCCTGACTGCCACACCGGGTAGCGGAAATACCTTCGATGGTTGGTATGAAGGTGAAGCGCGGGTTAGCACGGAAGCAATTTATAGTTTTACCGCAACAGCTAACCGGATATTACAAGCGCGGTTTAAGATACCAATAACCCTATCACTCAATACATCTGCAAGCGTGACTATAACCTCCGGCGGAAGGATGGAAGTTAGGTTTACTGCTCCCTCAACAGGGGCGTATAACTTTGAATCGTCAAACAATAGTTCGTTAGACCCCACTGCATATACTGCGCTAACCGGGGGTAACATCATTGACGATGATGGTGGAGATGGCAATAATTATTTGTTCCAACGCACATTATCTGCTGGGGAAACATTCACTTTCTATTCCGGCGTTTATAATAATAACAACGTAAACGGCACTTACATTTTGACAGTTACACAAGCAATCAATCCACCGAGTGCACCACAAAATTTCACAGCCACACCTGGTAATAGACAAGTTATGCTCTCATGGACAGCCCCGACAAGTAATGGTGGCGGCACAATCATAAGGTACCAAGTTTCAAATAATAACGGCAATTCATGGGTAACGGCTTCAAGCAACACAAGCCACACATTTACCGGTTTAACAAACGGCTTAAGCTATAATTTTAGGGTTCGTGCTGTCAACAGTGCTGGGAACGGTGCGTCAGTATCAAGATCGGCTACCCCACAAGCTCCACCAGTCACCCGCTATACAATAACCGCCATAGCACAAACAGGCGGTATCGTCAGAGGAGGAGGTATATACAGCTCCGGCGCAGCAGTTACTCTGACTGCTACAGCCATTACAGGCTACACTTTTAATGGTTGGTATGAGGGTAATACAAGGGTCAGCACAAGTACAACTTACAGATTGTTCGCAACAACCGGACGAGCATTTCAAGCGCGGTTCGTCTTGACAACATATACTGTAACATTCAAGAACGGTAACACTAATTTGAAAAATCAGACTAATATAAAATATGGTGCGGTTGCCGTCGCCCCGCCTAACCCAAAGAGAAAAGGTTTTATTTTTACCGGGTGGGATAAAAAATTCAACAAAATCACCAAGAATCTAACCGTCAATGCGAGATTCGAACGTAACCCTGCAAGTCCTACAAAGATGAAAGCGACACGTTTCAAGCGTAAAGCTAAAGTAAGCTGGAAGAAGCAGAACGGCGTAACGGTAGAGATCCAACAGAGGATCGGAGCTAGGGGCAAGTGGACGAGAACCGGAACGACCAAGAAAGCCGGAGCAAACAGCTTCACGACCAAAAACCTCAGAAAGGGCAGAAGATACCAATTCAGAGCCCGCGCGATCAAACGCATCGCAGGCAGAGTTGTGAGAAGCGCATGGACCGGAGCATCCAATGAACTTTTAATTAAATAGATTAAAAACGATATACCACAAAACGATATCCTTCTGGCGAACGACACAAGATAAAATATGAAATATATGACAAACAGAAAAACGGAAAAGAGAAAATCAGGTCGTTGAAAAGAGCCATTTGAATATTAAAAATGAAACCGTTTGCTGTCCGTATTTGTCAAATAAAATCAAAACCCCATCTATTGACAATTATAATTTTCAATAGATGGGGTTTTGTTCTGCTCGGGTATTACCATAAAATGTCTTTGGGGATAATTCGAAATCCGTCTCAATTTCGCTTTGCATTTCGGCAAATTCTTTTGCTATATGTTTTTATTACTCACTTATTGCACAGGTGATCTCAAAAAAATGTAAAAAACGCAGATCAAAAAAATGTAAAAAACTCAAAAAACGTTGACTTTTTTATGGTTGTATGTTAGTCTTTAATGAGTGCCAATATGGAAGATTTTTGAAAAATATTATAAGATTAACAAGGGGTGTTTGTATGAATTTATTGACAAGATCGGACTTTGACGGACTGGCTTGCGGGGCTATACTCAAGGAAGTAGGAGTTATAGATTCCTGGAAATTTGTGCATCCGAAAGATTTGCAAGACGGCGTTGTAGAGGTTACATCAAATGATGTACTCGCAAATGTTCCTTATGTTGAGGGATGCGGAATGTGGTTTGATCATCATAAAAGCGAAGCGGAACGTCTTGGA
This sequence comes from Oscillospiraceae bacterium, assembly GCA_009778115.1. Taxonomy (GTDB): domain Bacteria; phylum Bacillota; class Clostridia; order Oscillospirales; family Ruminococcaceae; genus WRME01. Next base: position 37,342 of record WRKL01000003.1, read on the forward strand.
GAGATAAAGTTCACAGGCTCGGTGCGTTATCTGGATAGTGCGGCTCATGTAATTTATGATTATTATAAAGATAAGCACGACCTTTCCAAATTCGAGGAACTAATCGGTGCGGTAGATAAAATTGATGCGGGAAAACTTTCGGTAAGCGAAATACTTAATCCGGAAAGCTGGGTTCTGCTCGGGTTTATTATGGATCCGCGTACCGGGCTCGGGCGTTTCAGGAACCTAAAGATCAGCAATTACCAGCTTATGGAAGAATTGATGGAATGCTGCAGATCTCAAACTATTGATGAAATATTGAATAACCCGAACGTACAGGAAAGAATTGATTTATACAAAGAACAAACCGGTTTGTTCATCCGAATGGTAAAAAAACATACCGTTGCCAAGGGTTCCGTTATAGTGACGGATCTGCGCGGTGTAGAAACTATATATTCCGGGAACCGGTTTATAATTTACAGCCTGTTCCCCGACCAAAATATTTCGGTTTGGATCGTGGACGGCAGAAACAAACAAAACTGTTCGATAGCGGTCGGGCACAGCATACTCAATCGCACTTCGGCTGCCAATGTCGGCTCGATCCTTTTATCTTACGGCGGCGGCGGGCACAAACAAGTCGGAACGTGTCAGATTCCTTATGAAGACAGTGACCGCGTAATAAACGAGCTTGTGGATAAGTTGCAATAATGACGGAATAATGGCAATATAAATCTTGTCTTTTATAAATAAGTCGGGAATATGGGATTACAGGGTTGCAGGGTTGCAGGGTTACAAGAGATACCCGGATTTAATTATATTCCGGTTTGGAGTATTTAGACCTCCTCGAAAACCACTTCGCGACGTACGACCTGTGTTCATGCATCACGTTTTAATTTTCGAGGAGGTCTTTTGTATATTATGATAAAAATGAAGGATAAGTCGGAGCAAAAAAAAATTTCCGCCAAACTTCTCAGTGTCCGGTGGGAACGGATATATTTGTACATGGAAATAAAGCTGGAACAGGCCGGGCAAGCCGATTCCGGTAAGCCTGAGTTTGAAAAAAAACCTTTAGACTTTTATATGCTCAATGCCCACCGCGTACCCGTGGTAAAACTTCAGGTTTCGGATATAAACGGCGATGTATATACCATGCGGCTGAATATCACAAATGACGGTGCAAACCGTTGTGTCCCTCTGGGAACATATAATATAGCTGTTTGCCGGGACGAGGATTTTTACGCTTTTTGTGAAGTAGATATGGACAGGGTGGATCATCTTGACCAAAGCTCCAAAAACTTTTTGTATTCAAGCAGGGCGCGGGTTTTCGTAGTAACATTTTTCGCTTACGACGATAACGACCGTGCGTTTTTCCAACTGCACATAACCGCGGCGGAAAGATGCAAAACAGACTTCAGGGAATTCCCCAAAATGTATAAAATAATCCTGAATTTTTTCAAAAGCATATTCAAGTATATTTTAAATACCAAGCTTCATGTTAAACGATATTACAAATTCAAAAGAAGAAAGTACGACAAAAAGCCGCCCTTGAAAAAGACGGTACTTTTTATGACAGAACAAACCGATACGTTAGGAGCAAACCTGACAGCGGTGATAGACCGTATGCGCGCCAGAGGAATGGACAGGGATTATCAAATCCTAACTTCGGCGAGAACGGCATCCTCAAACGGAAAATCTGTCGGAAGCTGGCTAAAACTTGCAAAAAAGGTGGCAAAAAGCGATATTGTGGTTCTGGACGACCATGTTTCTGCGTTCGATTGGATGATTTTATCAAAGAAGACCAAGATCATACAGCTGTGGCACGCGGGCGCGGGATTTAAATCATCAGGCTACAGCAGATGGGGGCGTTTAGGGTGTCCGCCGCCCGCTTCCTGTCATCGGCAATATGCCTATGGTATAGCCGGTTCGAAGCATATCGCCCCGTTTTTTTCCGAAGTGTGGGGGATCAACGATGAGCAGACCTTACCCACCGGAATGCCCAGAATGGACAAGTTCCTCGATCCGGATTACCGCGCCGAAAAAACAGCCGAGCTTTGTGCGCAATTCCCGTTTGCCGAAGAAAAAGTCAAAGACGGTGGATTAAATGAACCCACAAAAGGTAAAAAAATCATTTTATTCGCACCCACATACAGGGGCAGGAACCGGAGAGAAGCGTATTACCCATATAATCTAATCGACTTCGATATGTTGTATGAAACCTGCGGCGATAAATATGTCGTATTGTTTAAGGTTCATCCGTGGGTGGATGAAGGTGTACCCATTCCGGAAAAATACGCTGACAAGTTTATTGATGTAGGAAATTATCCGGACATCAACGACCTGTTTTATATTACGGATCTGCTGATAACCGATTATTCTTCGAATATTTATGAATATTCTTTGATGTTAAAACCTATGCTTTTCTATGCATTCGACAAAACGGCGTATTCGTTTTCCAGAGGTTTCCATCGCGATTATGAAGAAGCCGCTCCGGGCAAGGTTTGTTATAATTTTAATGATTTGATAACCGCGATAAAAAACGAGGATTTCGATTTTGAAAAAGTGGACAATTATATCGCGCATCATTTTGATAATATTGATTCCAAAGCATCGGACCGTGTGATAGATTGGCTGATCAAAGGGGATATACCCGAAAATTTACAAAAAGCGATAAAAGCAAAAGAAAGAGAGATTAAAAGATTAAACCAACTCGATTTTTCCTGCCTGATAGATGCAGAACTGGCGACGGCAATAAAAGAGGGTTTGATAAAACCATAATTTTACTACAGGGGGGATATAAACCTTGAATATTGGGGTTATATTTGCCGGCGGCAAAGGTGTGAGAATGGGCGCGGGGTTACCCAAGCAATTTCTGGAAATTAACGGCAAACCCATCATAATCCACACCATTCAATTGTTCGAATATCATGCCGAAATAGACAGGATATATATATCTGTACTGGAAGACTATATTCCGTATATGCAGGAGCTAATTGAGGAATATCGCATACGGAAAGTCGGAGCGATCGTCGAGGGCGGCGAAACTACTCAGGATTCAATATATAATGCCCTCAAAGCGATTGAGCGCGATAATAACGAAAACCCGGTAGTGCTTATTCACGATGGGGTAAGACCTTTCGTTTCTTATGAAGTAATAACAAAAAACATACAAAGCGTAAAGAGCAAAGGAAACGCCATAACGTGTATTCCGTGCAGTGAAACCATTCTTTTGAGCAGGAACGGCGAAACGGTAGAAAATGTCCCGTACAGAAAAGAAACCCATGTTGCTCAAGCTCCCCAGAGTTTTTATTTAAAGGATATTATCGCGGCGCATGATGTAGTTCGTTCAAGGCCGGATGGTTATGAAAACATGGTGGATGCCTGTACGATTATCCGCAGTCTGGGGATAGATGCCAACATGATCACGGGCAACCGCGGAAATATAAAAGTAACTACACCCGAGGATGTTTATCTCTTTAGAGCATTATTGCAATATAAAGAAAATGAACAGGCTTTCGGGCTGGGGTTGACTGATTTAATAGAAACAAGAATAAACAAAGCTAAGACTAAGAATGCGGAGGACATTTAAACCTCCCCGGAGATTAAAATGTGATGTATGAACGCAGATGATTTTTCGTCAAACAAGGAAATTTTGACGAGAATATCATGGATATTTGAAGATAAATTAACGCCGTGTGACGGGAAATTTTCCGTCCATACGTTGCGAAATAATTTTTGAGGAGGGCTACTATAGATGGGAAAAAATAATTTTGAATTTTGTGCGTTTGCGGACGAAGCGGCGGCGGATTTACAGGGTCAGATCAAAGCGATGACCGATAACGGGATCACAATGCTGGAGATTCGCGGAATAAACGGTAAAAACATATCAGACACAACAAAGGATGAAGCAAAAAAAATCAAACGGGAGTTAGATGATAACGGGATCAAAGTTTGGGCGATCGGTTCGCCTACCGGTAAATCCGAACTTGGTAACGACGATTTTAACGAGGTTTTTGAAAAATTTTGTTATATGCTTGAGCTTGCCGGGATCCTGGGTGCGCAGCGTTATCGTTTGTTTAGTTTTTACGGGATCTCAAGCAGAATGCCCGAGACGGATTTTAAATCGAAACGGGATGAGCTGATAGAACGCCTGAATCGGTTCGCACAAAAAGCAAAGGATAGTTCCGTTGTGCTTTGTCATGAAAACGAAAAAGATATTTACGGCGAAAAAGCTCCGGAATGTTTGGATATACACAAATCTATACCCGGGATAAAAGCGGTGTTCGACCCTGCGAATTTTATACAAGCCGGGGAAGATGTCTTGCAAGCATGGGAAATGTTAGAGCCTTATGTTGATTATATTCATATAAAGGATGCAAAAAAGGACGGATCGGTTGTACCTGCGGGTTACGGAATAGGTTCGTTACCGGAAATCGTCCGGCGTTTCGCTAAAATCGGCGGCAAGGTTTTGACGTTGGAACCGCATCTTTCGGTGTTCAGCGGAAGCGATGGCTTGGAGCGCGGTGAAACAAAAATAGAAAATTTCGTTTATCCGTCACAGCGCGCGGCGTTCGATGCAGCGGCAAAAGCGATGAAGAAAATTGCAATGAAATAATACAAAGCGAAAGGTTACATCAATGGCAAAAAATGTGGAAGTAATAGAAAAAAAATCTAAACTGCGCAGTTTTTTATTGCGTGTATACCGAAAGATTTGCCGGATTTTGGATCGCAAGCCGAAAGTCGATATTTTGTTGCTTACAAACCGCGATTCGGATAATGTCGGCGATCAGGTAATTGAAGCGTGTGACATAAGTCTTATCGCGGCGATTATGAAAAATTTGAACATAAAGAAAAAAGGTTATAAGATACGGAGCCGGGCGGCATCCTTTATTAAAAATGAAAACGATGCAGTTATCCGGAAAACTATAAAAGAAACAGATGTAATCCTGTTCGGCGGCGCACCTCTGTTTAATTATGATCACCAATCCTTTTATGCGAATACCGCAAAAACTATAAAATTCGCGCAAGAGCAAAACAAACCGGTTGTTTTTTCGGCGATCGGCATCGAGGGCTACAGCGACAAAAACAAAAAATGCCAGATATTAAAGGAAGCGTTAAACCTGCCTTGCGTAAAACAAATAACCACGCGCGATGATGTGGATTCATTGAAAAAATACAACAGCACGGTTCCGACGGGGCTGGTTTCCGATCCCGCAGTGTTCAGTTCGACGGTGTTTAAGCGTATCGCATCAACGCACAAATCCGGCACGAAAAGAATCGGCTTATTCGCTGCACGCAAAGGGTTATGCCTGGATAACCGCATTTCATTTGATGCGAAATCCCAAATGAACCTCTGGGAAGAAACCGTCGCTGTACTCGAAGAAAAAGGATACGATTACCGATTCATAACTACCGGGCATTTTTCGGACGAATCGTTTATGGTGCATATGTCAGACAGCGGAAAATTTAAAAACGAAAAATTCGTCTTTAATATGAACACACCCGAAGACCTTATAAAAGAGATAGCCCGGTGTGATGCGATAATCGCTTTCCGTCTGCACGCAAATATTATAGCGTATTCATATGATATTCCGGCGGTAGGACTAATATGGAATCCGAAAATCCCGTTTTTTTATGAAAGGATCGAGTACCCCGAAAGAGCGGTTAATGTTGTCGGCTGCAATGGGGAATTGCTTGTTGCCGCTTTAGAGGATGCTATAGAAAACGGCGTTAAAAAAAGCCCCGGCTATCTTATGAGCGTGTACGGGACTTTGTTCAAAGCGTTCAAGGAAATATTCCCTGCAGATAAAAAAACCGAACCTTATTCATACGAAGCATTGCTTAAAAAGATTCCGGAGTTCGCAGGGACACCGAGAAGAGAGAAAAAAGCAAAACTCCGGCGAAAGTTTCTGCGAACCTATCGCAGCTATAATAAATTGCAAAACAAACTTGAGGAAGTGGCACTGTAATTGCTGTCCCCCGGCCTGCAACGGATTTATGCGGATTTATTTCGAAGCTTGCAACATGCTTGCTACAGTGCGTTTAAACATTTCGTCCAGATTTACAGCGGGTCTCCAGCCGAGCCCCGCTAATTTTTTACTGTCCAGCCTAACCACCATTTCGGGATTGAAGCCTAACGGGGATATGTCCGCCGCTATATCGAACCTGACCTTGATGTTTGAATCCGGGAAAATATCGCATACTAATTTAGCCATGTCTTTTATTGAGATTTGTGTGTCCATGTTAGTAACATTATATGCCTGTCCGTTTTTGCCCGAAACCAGAATACGCAACAACGCCGAAACCGCATCCGAAGTATAGCAATAACTCCTTACCGTCGCGCCGGATGTTCGCAGGACAATATTCTTTTTTTCGATCACGCTGCGGGCAAATTCGGCGAATACCCGTCCGTCGCCGTATTCTACGCCTGCCCCGAAGGTTTGGGACAGCCTTGCGATTTTCACGCCGACACCGTATTGGCTGCAATACGAAGCACACAAGCATTCCGCCATTCTTTTACTTTCAGAATAACTGCTGCGCACGCTCAGCGGGTCAATATATCCGTAATCATCTTCGCTTATCAACGAAGTTTCCGATGGTGTTCCGTATACCTCCAGCGAGGATAGATACAGCATGGAATTTACGTTTTTAATGCGGGCAAATTCCAATATGTTACGGGTTCCGCCGATGGCCGTCATTATCGTTTCCACAGGATTTGACACAAAATACCCCGAGCTTGTTGCGCTAGCTCCGTGAATGATATAATCAACGCCGCCGTCATACACTACCGTTTGATTAATATCACCGGTACACAGGCTTATATCAGCGCGCTCCAACAATTGCCCCAACCTGCGTTCCGCTTTTTCCGGATTCCGCGCAAAGGCTACAAGTTTGATCTTTTTTCCCTTCAATCGGTTATAGCAAGCCAGAGCCCGGACAATTTGTGAACCCAAAAGTCCGGTAGCTCCGGTAACGAATACCACGCTTCCGTCGAGCGATCCGAGATCAATCCCATTCTTAACCAGCGAATCAAGATCTTCCTGCAATATCAGGTCGTCCGGACTTTCAGTAAAACATCTGTCTATTTGCATACTTATACCCTATCTTTATCCATAAGAATTATCAGATAATGGCTATTGGTATTTTTGAATAAGTTCCCACATAGCCGAAACGCTGTTCATATTTTCAGGTATAAGATCCCCAACCTTGATATTAATATCATAAGCGTCGTTGATTTCAGAAACAGCGGTGATAATGTCGAATGAATCAAAAACTTTATCATCGATCAGTTTATCCTCGGTTTCAAAATCCAGATCCGGACGCAGGTCGGTTAAAATTTCCATCAATTTTTCCATTTTTAAATTATCCTTTCAATTGTGTATTATAGCCGGGTAATTGCAAATTCTGAGATTTGACAACTACCTAGTATATATATTGTGCCATGATTCTGCCGTCGAACTCAAATCCGAACTTCTTGTGAAAATTAACGGCGCGATCATGTGTTTCTATAACGTACAAAAATATGCGTTCCACTTCTCTTTTTCCGGCAGCATCCAAAAAGAACCCTGACATAGCGGAACCGATTTTTTTACCGCGGAATTCGGGTAAAACGGCTTCATGCCGTATCCAGCCGGCTTCTTTATTAAATCCGACCTGCAAAGCACCGATAACCTGGTTACCGATAACCCGGTTATCCTCATTTATAGCGCATATAACGTTCCCGTCACGGATAATTTCGGCGAGTTCGTTTGCGGCAGGCAGTAAGTTTACCGCCGGGTCAAACGAATTCTCCCATACCTCCATAATCGCTGCGGTATGTTCAGGAACTGCAAACATAACCTTATAACCCATTGTTTTTGTATCTACAGGCTTTTTGTTGTTTATGAATTCCCGGGTTTTTACTACCATGCGGCGCGTAACCGCACTGGCTTTAAAATTGAATTTTTCAAGGCGCGTTATCATGGATGCACTTTTTGCGGAAAGTTTATTAAATCCCTGGAATTCCGTTACAACGGGCTTATTTTTGGGTTTCATATAAAACGGGCTTTCTTTATCCGAAAAAACCGACAATATGTAATATTTTTCGCGGTCATGAAAGAACGATAATCCACCATCAAATTCTTCATAATAAAGTGTTCCCGCGCGTGTCAGAGATTCCAATTCATCCGGCAGCAGCAGACAATTGATATTCCCCGTATTTTTGCGCTCCCTGCAACCTGAAACCAATTCATCGAAATGTTCGATATTTTTCACGCTATTCACAAATGCCGTGCCCCTCGTATAGATATTTTCAATTCATGCTCTTTTTAAGTTTATTTGAATCGATTTTTCCGCTTTGAGTACGCGGCATATCTTCGACATACACAAATTTTCGCGGAACCATATAGCCCGGAAGCCGTTTTCTCAGATGTCCCGCCAGATCTTTTTTGGTTACGCTGCCGGAATAGAACATCCATATCATTTCTTTTTCCGGTTTATACAAGCAACAAACGCTGTCCAATCCGGGAAGAGATAATGCCGCGGCTTCGATTTCGGGCAACTCTATCCTGTGCCCCATATGTTTGATCTGCGAATCGAGTCGACCGTGGAAGGTGTAGTTTCCATCGGGTAACCTGCACCCTAAATCCCCGGTTTTATACATGATTTCATTGATATACGGCTGAGCGGGATTAATAACAAAAGCCTCTTCGGTTTTTTTGCTGTCGCGGAAATATCCCGGAACAACTCCGGCACCGCAGACACAAATTTCGCCCATCTTGTTGTCTTCACCGATGATTTTTCCGTCTTGATCCAATAATAATATACCCGTATTTCTGAAAGGGATTCCTATAGGTATTGTTTCATCGTCCGAAACTTTGTGTTCCGTTTTATAATATGTGCAGCTCGCTGTGATTTCGGTTGGTCCGTAGTGGTTAACAAAAACCGTACCCGGCAGATTTTCCTGCCATATCTTAAGATGCCGGCACGGAAAAACCGATCCCGTAAAAAACACCTTGTTTACGGTTTCCAGTTTTATTTCGCTGAACACACCCAATTCGGCGCATAACGAAAATGCTGATGCGACCCAGCACAAAATCGTGCATTTGTTTAAATTTATTTCGTTGAACAGTATTTTAGGCATAGAAAATAAGGATTTGTCGAACAATACGGTCATCGCACCGGTACGAAGCGGCAGATAAAGATCGCGTAAAGCGGCGACATAATCCAGCGGTGCCTGATTACCGAATATGTCTGAATTGCATATTCCGAAAGTTTCGGCGAAAACGTCAATATAGTCAATTACATTGCGATGTGATGTGACAACGCCCTTGGGTGTGCCGGAAGAACCTGAGGTAAAAAGCACATACAAAGGGTCGGTATCGCGCCATTTTTCACGCCGATTCCGCAGCATCGCAGAGTCGGTTTCTGCTTTAAGACATTCGTCGAGGGTTAGGATATTTCCGTTATAGTTCAGCTCATCAGGCAGAGTGAACTCCCCATCTGTCAGCACAAAATCCGGTTTTATAGTTTCAAATATAATCCTAAGCCGATGAACCGGCAGATCCGCATCCAGCGGGATATAGAAGCAGCCTGCCTGTGCGACCCCAAGATACATAGAAGCAACATACACACTTTTGGCGGCAAAAACTATCACCGGACTTCCCTGCGGTACTTTTGCACACAGCAAGCTCGCAATCCGATCGCTCATATCCTTAACGCCGGCAAAAGTTACCGAATTATCCTTGTCTTTATATACGGTTTTTTCAGGCCAAAGCCGGGCGGCCTGTTCCAGGTACTCAACTATGTTTCTTTGCATTTAGGCAATCCAACTCCTTTCGTTCACCCCGGGGTCTGTTAACTGATTTCGTATACATCCCATTGTTCTCTTTTGACATCAGAACCTTTGGATCTGCAATTTACGCGGATAAAACCCCCGTCATACTGCGCGACCGGAATTTTGTCGCTGAATCCGTATTCTTGTATGGTCACATAATCGCTCTGTTCATCCGGTTTATAACGAAATTCATACTCCGGTTCAACTCCGTCACCGTGATATGAGAGTGCCGTTAATATTTTTGCGTCTTTGTTATAATACATCCACGTATTGAAAATTTTCGGATTTGCCGCCATTGTTTCTTCATAAGAGGAATAAAAATATTCATTTTCATCCAGTGTATCGTTCAGGTATTCATTCGTAAAACGGGCGATAACACGCGAAAAAACCGGAAGACCTATATGATTGATATGCTTGCGGTCGTAAAAATAAATATCTTTACGCTCAAAAGCGGAATCCTTAACATATCCGAAGTTATAAAACGGCACACCGTGTTCATCTGCGATATTTTGCACGAATTTTTCATATTCCGCATATCCTGATTGTGAACGAATGGCTGCCAGCGGTGTCGGGGCATCCAGAAGGATCACCGGAGTTCCTTTGGATTTGCACAATTCGATCGCTTTGTGAAAAAACCTGAGTTTCTTGGAATCCACTTCTTCTTCGGTCCATTTACGGGTTGCCGTGTGTCCGACTCTTCCCTCGCTTTTGGTTCTGCGGTTGGATACCGCTCCTTTGCCGACATAGGTTCTGTTCGGAGTACTGCCGTATTTGTAGCTGTAATTTTTATACGGCTGTGATTGCTTTTCCAAAAATTTTTCCCATATGTCGTAATCACCGGAAAATAGATGAATACGGTTGACACTGGATAAAACGGGAAAGGTTGTTCCTATATAATGGCTGGGGGCGATCGCATCGAACGTATATAAAAGTTTTTCCTTGGAAAATTTCATTTCCGGCAAATATACTTTAGCAGGTGTGTTCGGTCTTCCCTCAAAACTGGTATAGCTCACATCTATCACGACGAGTTCGGGTGTATAATATTTATACATTTCAAGCAGCATATAATAATTATCAATGGGGGTTTGGGAACCTGCCGCCGAAACATAGGTGTTCTTTCCCAGCTCCCTGTCTATGATCACGGGTGCTATAGCAAACCTGAAACGCGAAGCGCCTATAAAGAAAATATCAATATTATCCTGTGTGTAAAATTCATGCATCGCGATCCGTGTGGTAGCGCGCGGCATATCAATATAATGGATAAAAGCCGCAAAGATAAAACAAAATATCACGCTGAAAGCAACACATTTCAATGCAATTTTAAAATTGCGCATATAAGAACTCACCCAGCCCCTCTCCAAAATCAGAAGACAAGAATAGTATCGCGAATATGAGTGCGTAATATACCGCCCACCTGACAGCGATATTTCGCCGTGAAATAAATTTTCGCACCTCTATTTTATTTTCCTGCATAAGGCTGACGGCAAAGAAAACGGCACAAGCGGCTGCAAGAACATAGAAATTTCTTATCCCGAATCCTATTTTTGAGAGAAACGCTATCGAGACCGAGCCGATTTCAAATTCGGCGAAAGTTCGGTATATCATCGTAAAAGCTTCGCTCAAATCGTTTGCCGCCGCGAAAAACTTGCTGATATATATGATAAAACAAGTTCCCAAAGTCAAAAGTATTCTGAATACAATTATTTTTGATGTAAACCACGGCGCCTTTTTTTGTATCTTTTGGATAGGGCTTGCAAGCATTATTCCCAAAACTATAAAAAAGCCGTTGTATGCACCGAACATTATATGCTTCAAACCGGCTCCGTGCCAGATACCGACGGCAAAGAACACCACGGTCATCGCAAGACAAGCGGGAATCATTTTTCCTATATCCCTGCCGAAACGTTTCCGCGCTCCCTTTCCGATAGCGGTGAAAGCTTTGGACAACGACAGCGGATACATCAGATAATCGCGCATCCATGTGCCGAGGGTAATATGCCAGCGCCGCCAATAATCCCCGATACCAACGGCAAAATGCGGCCGTTCAAAGTTTTGCGCCATATCAATTCCCAGACACTGCGCGACACCGCGGGCTATATCAATACCGCCCGAAAAATCAGCATATACCTGGAGCATAAACATAAAAACGCCGATACCGATTTCCGTCCCGGAAAATTCGGTATAATTCGGTATTACAGCGGCGACTATTATCCCTGCCCGGTCGGCTATAATCAGTTTTTTGAAAAACCCCCAGAGTATCAGCAATAAACCGTTTTTAAACCGTTCGTATTCAAATTTGTTAGGCGCGAAAAGCTGATGCGCCAGTTGATCGTACCTGCTGATAGGTCCTTGAATTATCTGCGGGAAAAACGACACGAACAGCGCAAATTTTGCCGGATTTTTTTCAGCGTTGTATTTGTCGCGGTATACGTCTATGATGTAACCCAGTGATTGAAAAGTGTAAAACGATATACCCAGCGGCAGCAATAAATCGAAAGTTTCAGCGGACGCGCCGGCGGAAAAATTGTTCATCAGCGAGTTGACGGTACTGACGAAAAAACCGGAATACTTAAAAAATGCAAGAATCCCGAAATTTATCAACAAAGCCAGCAAAAGTATCCAGCGTTTGGAAATGTCGGTTTTTGAACGTATTTTTTTTCTCTCCCGGCGAATTTCGTCATCCATGTTTAAATTATCGCCGTGCTTAACAGGCTTGTCCGCCGCATCCGTTTCACCGGACACATCGAAGGTCTCCGGCAATGTAAGAAGATGAAGACGATGATCCCGCCTTTTGTTCAGCGCGCTCAAAATCATCCCGCAACCGTATACCGATAAGGTGGTGATGGCGAGATATATTGCAAGCGACGCATCCGAAATTATATAGTAAAAATAGCTTCCCGCTAAAAGGACTACCCAGCGTACTTTTTTCGGAGCTGCAAAATACAGTAGGAAAACTAACGATATGAATAGTAAGAATTGAACTGATACAAATGACAATGATATCACCCTGTGTAAATTTTATTACGAAACTAATGATAACATAAAAGGTCAATTTATGCAAGAACTGTTTTGCTCAGCGTATCGGATTTTTCTTTGCCGGCAAGAAGGGTTATCAGTGTTAACGCAAATTCGAGGGCTGTACCCGGACCTCGGCTTGTAATTATATTTCCGCTTACAACACAGCGTTCCGTTGACGGAACCGCTCCGCCGAGCTGATCTTCAAATCCGGGATAACAAGCGGCTTTAACGCCTTTAAGGATCCCGGCTTTACCCAAAACGATGGGAGCGGCGCATATCGCGGCGATATATCTGCCGGTTTGGTTAAAGCTCCTGATAAGCTCGGTAAGTGCCGATGATTTCATAAGATTTTCCGTTCCGGGCATACCGCCGGGCAAGATCAGCATATCAACAGCCGAATAATCCGCATCTTCGTGTAAAATATCGGCGGTGAGCAGGATGCGGTTTTTGCCGGCGACTTGTATATTCCCGGTCAACGAAACAATATTGACACCGATGCTTGCCCGGCGAAGCATATCGGCGGCGGTTACCGCCTCGATTTCTTCAAATCCGTTTGCAAGAAATATACACACATTCTTCATGATAAAATCATCTCCGTATTTAAGTATATCGAAAGCTTCTGAATGGCGATGTTGTTTTTTTACTATAACAGATTTGCCGGCAACTTTCAAGTTTTGTCCACTTTTATTTTACGCTAAGCAAATTGAAATAGGCTTTGAAACCCGCCCGGCGGTAAAATGTTTTATTGCTCTATATCAGCGTATATCACATATCCCATTCGGAGATTCACCATAACATTATAAGTTTTTTCTTAAGCCCCTAACTTTTTTTGAGAATCGCTTGTGATATACTCTGCTCAAAAGTCAGTGGGGCCGTTGTTACCCGTATCATCTATTCGCCCGGTTGCCATGCTGAAATAATCATCAAACCGCTCCGGCTCTTTGAGTAAATCAAGTGCTGTATCAGCTTCTTTGATTTTGAAATCCATACGACTTATGATATAGTCACTGTCGGCGATGACTTGAAGGCTGCCTTTTTCAATTGAAAATAACGCGTTATAATTTCTAAAGTCTGACGACAAATTTATCCAACAATATTTCATAAGGTCTTTCATGGTTAATTCAGATATATTTTTAACGATTTCACGGAGTTCATCAATCGTCATCTCGTTATCGTCAAAATTACCGAACCATTTGGAATTACCGAACCATTCGGAAGGGATTGTGAAAGTTTCCTGTTTCGGAGCATTCTTGTCTATTTTAAATTCTGCCCATACAGTGTGTCTTATCCATCCGGTAGCAGTCATATGCGGAGTCTGTGAAGCGGGATATAAATATGTAACGATTCGGTATTGCCCCTCGTCAAGTTTGACCGCTAATTTTTCCGGTGTGATTATATAATTAAAACTGCTGCCAATTTCTAAATCGTAAGAAACAGGGTTAATCTTAGCCTTGTTTGCGAAAGGCACGATTTTCCACTCGTCCCCAATCTGCTTGACCAGTATAAACGCTTCTTCATAACCAATACCGTTTTTTATTTGGGTATTCATGAGTTGTGCGTCAATAGAAATATATTCGGGATTGTACGGAGAATCGTTACACTCAAAAAACACTCTTTTATAGTTTTCATCAGCGAAAGTATAAATTTCCCAATTTGAAGTTGAAAAATTGCCACCGGATGCAGTTAAAAATAAAATCGCTGTTCCGGCAATTATAGCAGCAGCGCAAACGGCGATTATTAACCGCCGCCTTTTGAAAAATTCACCCAGCTTAATCATATTTATCCGGCGCATCATATTTTTTTCGCTGTCCACCATGCAAAGCAACCGGGGCGTAAGCGCGGGCTTGCTGTATCCGACCAAAACCTCAACAAGCGAAAGGCTGTATTCCTTTTGTTCTTCTGCGTTCATGCCTTTTAACACAGCGGCATCATTCGCAAGCTCCATATCCTCGCGGATAAATTTAAATAAAACCCAAGTCAGCGGATTAAACCAATACACCGTTTGCAACGCGAGTAAAAGCGTATTTACAATACTATCACCGCGTTTCAAATGGGACAATTCATGCAAAATAACATATTCCAAATGCTCGTCACTAAGGCTTTCAACATATTCCGGCAGAATGATTTTAGGACGGAATAAACCGAACAGTGCAGGGGTTTTCACATAATTTTGCATGACAATCTGAACCCGGCGTTTTATTCCAAGCCTTTGCTTGCAGCTTTGCAAGATATTTTCGTATCGCTCTGTTTCTAAAGAAATTTCTGAGCCTCTGATTTTTCTGCCGATCCGCAGACCGCTGAATAACATAAATAAAGCTATAAGAATTGCGCCGGACAGCCAAGCGACCGGGATAATTTCATCGAAAATCAGCGTTTTTATATAAAGCAAATTCATTTTCGCTTTTGCTTCTGTCACTTGTTCAGACGGCTCGGGGGCTATAATCTTACCGCCAACGTGCGCTATTTGCGCATCTTGATATTCGGTTATTGCTTGATTATATTCTTCATAAAAAGAAATTTGCTGTATTTTTTCGGTTGTATTCATTACCGCTAAATTGCTTTGCGGCCGCCACGGCATGATAAGTGCAAACAAAACAAGTACCCACATGGTATATTTCCAAAAAGGCGAAAATCGTTTGTCGGCAAACCGCCTGATAAGCATGATAATCATGCCGGCCACAAGGGCGGTGACGGACATATACAGCAGCTTATAAAATATCGGTGCGATTGTATTAGCAATCAACATATCGTCACCCCTCAATCAAATCGACTAATCGCCGTAATGCGTCAGCCGATATGTTTTCTTCTTTCACAAAATTAAGCAGCATTTTTTCGGTCGAGCCATTAAAAACTTTATTGAGAAAAGTTTTGCGCTGTCCCTCGATATAATCATCTTCCGAAACAACAGCAAAATAGCGGTATGTACGCTGATTGATTTCTTCAACCCGTACCGCTCCGCGTTCGACCAATCTGCCAAGCAGGGTTTTCAAGGTGCTTTTATTCCCGGTAACATTGGATAAAAGTTCCGTTGAGGTTCTTCCGTCTTTTTCCCATATGGCTTTCATAATCGGAAGTTCGGAATCGTTTATAACAATTTTTTTTGGCATTAGGACAACCTCCTTAAACGATTACTGCGGTAATCCAACATTAGTTTACTACAGTAATCTTTGGTTGTCAAGATATTTTTATTTCATTTCAACACATAAAAACATGAATCAGGAAACCGGACAATTAAAGTTACAACCGAAGTTCAACACCCCATTCTTTAAAAACATTGATATTTTTTTAATTGTGTGTTATCATGCTTTAGTAATAAACCTCCCAGGGAATTAAAACGGGGCGAGAAATCTTTTGTCCATACATTGCGAAGTGATTTTCGAGGAGGTCTAACGGAAGCAAAAATCGTTATTAATTATTTATCAGAAAGGAATATAAAAACAATGAAAGAAAAAAGAAGCTATGTTATCGCAGGGAACTGGAAGATGAACAATAATCGTTCACAAACAAAGGGTTTGATAACGCAGATAGTGCCGCTGGTTCCGCAGGCCGGATGTGAGGTTGTCGTTTGCGTGCCTTTTACGAATCTTGAAACCGCAATAAAGGCTGTGTCCGGAACAAACATTAAAGTTGGGGCGCAGAATGTGCATTTCGAAAAATCCGGAGCGTACACCGGCGAAATATCGGCGGAGATGCTTATTGAAATGGGCGTGGAATATGTAATTATAGGACATTCTGAACGCCGGCAATATTTTGGCGAAACCGACGAAACCGTAAATTTGCGTGTTAAAGCTGCACTGAACGCAGGACTTACAGTAATCCTTTGTGTGGGTGAAAGACTTCCCGATCGCGAGAAGGGCTTGACAAACGAATTGGTTGCGCTCCAAACCAAGGCCGCGTTAATCGGGGTAACGGCGCAACAACTTGATAAAATCGTAATAGCCTACGAGCCGGTCTGGGCAATAGGTACGGGTAAAACCGCAACAAGCGAGCAAGCTGATGAAGTATGTGAATTAATACGCAGTGTTATCCGGGATTTGTACGGTGATGAAAAATCGGATAAAATGACGATCCAGTACGGCGGCTCGATGAACGCGGCAAATGCGGAAGAGCTTTTGAGTAAGCCCAATGTGGACGGCGGACTTATCGGCGGAGCATCCTTGAAAGCGAAAGATTTTGCGGAAATTATCAGTTGCGCAAAATAATGGAATCAAGACGGGTTATTAATAACATAAACAAGCTGGAAGCATGAATTACAAATTTTATAATGTTGAAATTAAATTGCAGGTATAGATAAAGATGCGGTAAGCGGTAAAGGATGACAAAACGACCCCCGGTTCACAAATAGCAAGAACCGGGGGTCGTTGATATTCTCGTCAAAACTGCCTTGTTTGACGAAAAATCATTTGTGTTCATACATCACGTTTTAATTCCCGAGGAGGTCTATTTTCGTCAAAGGAACTACGATCGCCGCCGAAAGAAGTGCAGCAACTATTGCTTCTGCGATACCGTTGCTGAGAACAGTTGTCCTGATAATATCTGCCATCGTGAACGGAGCATCGTTGAGTATAGAATACCCCACGCTGTAGGCATTACCGAAAAATAATGAAATGCCGCTCATAACCAGAACTGTATTTGTGGCGGCACCCAGCAAACCGGCAACACCGCCCGCTATTCCGATCATACCTGCGGAGGGAAGCTTTTTTGCGCTGTTTATTCGCATTATATACTTAAAAACAAGACCCGCTATAAGTCCTACCATTATACGGGGGACAAAGCAAATTATTAAACTTCCGAAATTACCGCCGAAAGCTATATCATTGCCGTTGCCCGCAAAATCAGAAGGAGCGGTATAAAACGGAGTAAAAACAAAGGAGAACGGACCGGGTGCGATAAAGGAGTTGTTGATAAAGCTTGCCAGTCCGAACATACCCCCCAGAAACGCTCCGGATTTCCAACCCATTAGGCACGCGCCGATTATAACCGGGATGTGCAGTGTCGTCACTTTTGGCGAGAAAGGAAAAACCGGTTGGATCATACCCAGCCCACTGACAAGCATCAAAAATATTATCGCGGTAAATATCCCGAGACGGGTCATTTTTTGAATGTCGATTCTGTTTATCATAGTTTTAAATCATCCTCACTGAAGTTAATAATGTTTTACATAATAGCACAAGTAATTCTGCAATGCAACTTTTTTTATTTTGTTAGCATAGCAAGATGCGTCACGCATACCCTTTGCGGATATTTTATAATTCAAACAAGAGGTGAAACTGATGGCAAATAACAATCCTATATTTCGCTCCTTAGAATTTATCGAAAACCAAATCTCAGAAAAATTGACCGTTAAAAATATCGCAGACAACATTTATTTTTCCAAACATCACTATTCCCGCTTGTTTCATGAAATTGTCGGAGATAGTGTGATGAGATATGTAAGCAGGCGGAAACTAACCCTTGCCGGCAAAGCTTTATTGGAAACCGATGCGAACATAATCGACATTGCGATGGATTACGGTTATAATTCCCGCGAGGGGTTTTCGCGGAGCTTCAAAGCGTATATGGGTGTATCGCCTACGGAATACAGAAAATACGGTCTTACCTATATAAAACAAAATATAATAAAGGAGCGGTCAAGTATGGCTTATTCAAAAATCACCGACGAGATTGTCCGGGAACTTAACGGCTTTATCGTTATAGCAAGAGAAACGGCCGACCATGCCCGAAAATGTGATGTGCAACCATACAAAGCATTTTGGGAGCATATTGCAAGCAGAACTGACGACTTAGCTGATAGGTTAAAATTCGCACTGGAACGTATTTCCATTATCGCAGAGCGTTCCGACGAAATCACCGCCCGGCTTGCAATAATAAAAACTCTGGAAAATATTAACTTTGAGTCAAGCCTAATGTGCTTTAATATAAAGCTCATGATTTCGCGGGGAAAAGCGGAGCATATAGAATATCAAATGCCATTATGCCGTAAGTTTGAAGAGTTAGCATATGCCGCCGGGGGTAAAACGGAAAAGATAGTGCAATATTTCAACGAATTGGCGGCTCTTATATTTAAAGATATGAAAAAAGCTGCTGCCGGAAAAATCGAAGAAGTTATTTGTAAAGGAAGATCCGCTGCTGATAACATTAACGGCTATCCTTGCATAAAAGAGGAAGTAACAAGCAGGGTAAAAGAACTTTCGATACCGATCGGGGAGATTACAGAGACGTTATTAGAAGATTGTCTGTTTAAGCTGGATATAATTATTTTCGCGGCAGATATGGAGATATTCCGCAGCGGCGGCGCGGATAAAGAAATGTTTGATGGGTTAAAATCGTTCAATGAAAGCCTTTCGGATGCAATCGAATTTTTCCGTTCTTTATCAAATATACCGTCTATACCGGAGATATCGGAGAATAACCCTGTTTTAGAACGTACAATCCGCAAGCGTTCCGCCGACATAGCATATCAAGGGAACATAATGCTTTTTTACACAAAAAGCGAAATAGAGAAGCTGACGGGCGTTCGGTCAAGCAGCGAAAGTTTGCTAAACGATAAGCAAAAAGCCGATTTTAACGAAATTTGCGGAATGATGGACGATTTTATCCGGTTTTCGTATAATGCCGATAATGAAGCGGCGTATAAGGAACTCAAAATTATGGCAACGAATATTTATCACGCATTAGACAGGCAAGCAGATATATTAAACAGTTATGGCGGCGCAGTCAGATTTTTGGGAAATGAATTTAAATTTTTAGCGGACAATTTAACGGGCATTAAGCTTTGACCGGATAGCTAAAGCGGTGAAAATCCAATATTGGTTTATTTTTGTTCTTAGTGATAACATTAGACCTCCTCGAAAACCACTCCGCGACATTATGATCTGTGTTCATACATCACGTTTTAATTTCCAAGAAGGTCTATTGAATGATAAAAGAACAAATTTAAGATTTTATTTTTTTCATTGCGCAAAAAGTTGATTTGTCTGAACTTTGTATGTTATACTGTAAAAAACCGTGTAGCGCAACCGTGTCGCGCAACCGTGAAATCGGGATTTCCCGGGCAATTTAAAACGCTTTGCAACAAGTTTCCGGTAAAGGCTGTGCAGGTTTTGGCGTTACCTTATCACCTTATTACCTTGTTACCTTGTTATTTTGTGGCTGGCGAAAATGGGGGTCTTCTATGCCGTCGTATTATTTGGCTATTGATATTGGGGCTTCGGGCGGACTTCATATGCTGGGATGGAAGTCGGACGGACAAATCAAGCTGGAGGAAATTTATCGTTTTCCGAACGCTCCTGTCCGTAATGATTATAGCCGAAACCTCCCTGATAAGAACAACCTAATGATTCCGGATGAAAAAGATCAGCTTAGCTGGGATATAGATGCCTTGTTTACGCACATCCTGCGCGGAATGGAGCTTTGTGCGCAAAAAGGGAAAATCCCGGTAAGCGTGGGAATTGATACCTGGGGAGTCGATTTTGTTTTGCTCGATGGCGGGGACCAAATGATGGGGAACGCCGTATGTTACCGTGACAAACGCGGTTCGAGAGCTATATCCGCTGTGGAAGCCGTCTGTTCGGAGCAGGAACTTTATCGGCGCACCGGAATACAAAAACAGCCTTTCAATACAATATATCAACTGGCCGCCGTGCAAAAAGAAAACCCGGAGCTATTGGAAAACGCTGAAAGCTTGATGATGATACCCGATTATTTGAATTTTTTACTCACGGGACAAAAACGGCAGGAATATACTAACGCCACCACAACAGGTCTGGTTCACGCAAAACGCAGGGAGTGGGATCGGGAACTGTTGTCCCGGTTGGAATATCCGCAAAAGCTATTCGGCAGTCTGTCTATGCCGGGTGAAACCGTAGGGACTCTGTTGCCCGAAATAAAAAACCGTGTGGGATATGATTGCAGCGTTATTCTGACTGCAACCCATGATACCGCAGGTGCGTTCCTTGCGGCGGAAACACAGACCGGCGAAATTTGTCTTTCCAGCGGAACCTGGAGTTTGCTGGGTGTTGAGCGCAAAGAGCCGGATGTCCGTGAAATATGCCGGACGGCGAACTTTACCAATGAAGGTGGTTATGGATTTCGTTATCGGTTTATAAAAAACATCATGGGTTTATGGATGCTGCAATCTATACGGCGCGAATTACCGGGGAATCCGGATTACGATACGTTGCAGGAAGAAGCGAGAAAAAACAGCTCTTTTGCATCCATAGTGGATGTAAACAACGAAATATTTTTAGCGCCTGCGGATATGACCGGAGCGGTGCGGCGTTTGTGCCGTGAAACAAATCAGCCCGTGCCTGAAAATACCGGACAGGTTCTGCAGTGCGTTTATCAAAGTTTGGCGGACAGCTATCGTGCCGCAATCGGGCAATTACAGGAATGTACGGGGGATAAATACCATACTGTTCGTATTGTGGGCGGCGGGAGCCGGGACAGCTATTTGAACGAACTGACCGCAAAGGCGACCGGATTGTATGTGCATACCGGTCATGCCGAAGCTTCGGCTTTGGGGAATTTGATGGCGCAAATGCCGTGAAAGGGGAATTAAGAGTGGGTAATTACAAAGATGCTGAATTAAAATATGCAAAACAAGGGATCGATACCGAAAACGCTTTGAAAAAATTGGGGGATAAGCCTATTTCAATTAATTGCTGGCAGGGGGATGATGTTGCCGGATTTGACAGCCCGGAAAACGATGTAGTGGACGGATTGCGGGCTACGGGAAACTATCCGGGTAAGGCACGGAATTTTGCCGAACTTACCGCAGATTTTGATAAAGCCTGCGAGCTTATACCCGGCAAAAAACGATTAAACCTCCATGCCAGCTATGCTGTGTTCGAACCCGGCGAAAGGGTCAGCCGGGACCGGATCGAATACCGGCATTTCGCACCGTGGGCCGGGTATGCGAAAAAACGGGGAATAGGGCTCGATTTTAATCCGACTTGTTTCGGACATTCAAACGTGCGGGACGGACTTACGCTATCCAGCCCCGATCAGCATATACAGCAGTTTTGGATCGGGCATTGCATTCAGAGCCGCCGGATTGCCGATGCTATCGGACGGGAGCTTTCGGATGTGGTGTTGTGTAATGTTTGGATCCCCGACGGATTCAAGGATATTCCGGCTGACAGGATCGGACCGCGCCTGCGTTTGAAGTCTGCGCTGGACAGAATATTCGAACAGCCGCTTGAAAATGTTGTTGATTGTGTGGAGAGCAAGCTGTTCGGTGTAGGGTTGGAAAGCTGCACGGTAGGTTCGCTGGAATTTTATCTGGGATACGCATCAAGAAGAAAAGGAGTGTATTGCTTGCTGGATAACGGGCATTTCCATCCTACCGAAACCGTCAGCGATAAAATATCATCTCTGCTTTGTTTTTTTGACAAACTTCCGTTGCATATTACACGCCCGGTTCGCTGGGACAGTGATCATGTTCCGTTGTTTGATGATGAAACCCGTGATATTTGCAAAGAGATCGTGCGCTGCGGCGCATTGGATAAAGCATTGATCGGACTTGACTTTTTCGACGCATCAATAAACCGTATCGCGGCATGGGTACTCGGAACACGCAGTGTACACAAGTCATTATTATACGCTTTGCTGCAACCCGACGACAAATTGGTTGAATTACAGGATGCCGGGGATTTCACACAAAAACTGGTTAGGATGGAGGAAATGAAAACCTTGCCTTTCGGAGATGTCTGGAATGAGTACTGCGCACGGAATAATGTCCCGTATGACGGTGAATGGATGAGCGAGATCGTAAAATATGAACAAAATGTTTTGAGAAAACGGGGTTGATGGTTTGAAAGCGGAAAAATCAAAAGCGGTGCAGGGATTTATAAGAATGTGCGATGACGGCTGGAATGCGGGATGGCACGAACGCAACGGAGGGAACCTTACCTATCGGATGACGGCGGAGGATGTTTCCGTTTGCCGTGACGATTTTTGTTGCGGCGGCGAATGGAAGGATATGGGGGTTACGGCGAAAAATTTGGCGGATGAATTTTTTCTGACCACGGGCAGCGGTAAATATTTCCGGAATGTTAAAGCTTCTCCGGATGAAAATATCGGCATCATTGAGATTTCCCCGAATGCCGAAAAGTATAGAATAGTGTGGGGACTGAGCGGCGGCGGTATGCCTACCAGTGAATTTCCCAGTCATTTTTTAAACCACAGTGCCCGGCTTAAAGTCACGGGAGGAAATTCACGGGTAATATACCATGCACACACTCCTGACATAATCGCACTGACATATATATTGCCGTTGACGGACAAGGCTTTTTCCCGCGTGTTGTGGCAATGCGCAACCGAATGCCCGGTGGTGTTCCCGCAGGGTGTCGGTGTAGTCGAGTGGATGGTTCCGGGCGGTGCAAATATCGCGCACGCGAGCATGAAGCTGATGGAAAAATACGAAGCCGTGGTTTGGGCGCATCACGGGCTTTTTTGTGCCGGAGCAGACTTTGACGAAACTTTCGGATTAATGCATACCATAGAAAAAGCCGCCGGTATCTATCTCAGAATTTTATCCAGCGGAAAAAACATAAAACAAACTATTACAGAGCAAAATCTTTGTGATGTTGCGGCGGCGTTCGGAGTTGAAATTAACAAGGAAAACCTAAATTAGTTATCTGTTCTGTTTTCCGCAGCCTACAAAATGCAAAAACAGCCTTAAAAAACCTTAGAAAGGGAATCGACATGGCGGTAGAATTGGGTAATGACTGGGATGAATTACTGCGGGAAGAATTTGACAAGCCGTATTATCAAAAACTGCGCCGTATTCTGGCACATGAATATAAAAAATATAAGATTTGCCCGGACATGAGCGACATATTTAATGCGTTGAAATTAACTGCATATGAAAAAACAAAGGTGGTTTTGCTGGGGCAGGATCCTTATCATGGTGAAAATCAGGCGCATGGTCTTGCTTTTTCGGTAAAGGAAGGGATACAGTTTCCGCCGTCGCTGGTAAATATTTTTAAGGAGATTCAAAACGACCTGGCCAGAAGTTTTCCGGAAACCGGCTGTCTTACGCAATGGGCGGAGCAGGGTGTACTGCTGTTGAACACAACGCTGACGGTACGCTCCGGACAGCCGAATTCGCATAAAGCCATCGGTTGGGAAATTTTTACCGATAAAGTGATATCTCTGCTGGCAGAACATAAAAAACCTTTGGTTTTTCTGCTTTGGGGAGCGCACGCGAGATCCAAGATGAAGCTGCTTGAATTTACAAACCACAAAATTTTGATTGCGCCGCACCCAAGCCCGCTGTCGGCACACCGCGGGTTTTTCGGTTGCAAACATTTCTCTGCAAGCAATTCATTTTTAGAAAATACCGGGCAAAAACCTATACAGTGGTAATACTACCGCTTGTTTTGGCGGCTAATTTAAAAATAATTACGGGGTTGATTTTTTCGATAAAATGAATTATAATCACAACGGAACAATAAATTTCAGGCATCCTTTATGAAAACCTGTTTTGCGATAAACTGCGATAAACGGAGTTTTTGAAGTTGCCTTTGGAAAGATGGTTAGGTGAATGAAAGCGATCGAACAAAAAGTGATTGATACAGTGCGTGTGGTCTGCGCTGACGGCGTGGAAAAAGCCAATTCAGGACACCCGGGAATCGCTTTGGGCGCGGCTCCCGCTTTTTATGCCCTCTGGAAGAATATGTCTCACAACCCCAAAAACCCTGCCTGGGTCAACCGTGACAGGTTTGTACTGTCCGCCGGACACGGCTCTATGCTTTTATATACTATGATGCATCTTTTCGGATACGGCTTAACCATGGACGATCTCAAAAGTTTCCGGCAGCTGGGCAGCAAAACTCCCGGACACCCTGAATACTCCTTTGTCCCCGGAATAGAAACCACAACCGGTCCTTTGGGTCAGGGAATAGCCAACGGTGTAGGTATGGCCATAGCTGAAGCCCGTTTGGCGGCGCAGTTCAACAAACCCGGTCATGAAATAGTTGATCATTTCACATATGTACTGTGCGGAGACGGCTGTATGATGGAGGGAATATCCTACGAAGCCGCATCGCTTGCGGGCACACTGAAACTGGGTAAACTTATAATTATATATGACTCTAACGATGTTTCTATTGAGGGTGATATCAGCATTGCCTTCACCGAAAATGTAGGTGACCGCTTTAAAGCCTGCGGCTGGCAGGTACTCAGGGTAGAAAACGGCAACGATATAGGAGCCGTGGAAAAAGCGCTGGAAAAAGCGAAATCGGATACTTCAGCGCCCACGATGATCGAAGTTAAAACGATTATCGGCTACGGATCGGATAAAGCGGGAAGCGAATCCTCCCACGGAGAACCCTTGGGCGGCGCAGTTCTGGCAGGTCTTAAAAAGAATCTCGGTATGCCGGAGCAGAACTTTTGTGTTGACAGTGATGTGTATGAATACATGAAAACAGTTACAGCGGATTTGGCAGAAAACGAACAGAAATGGAACGCTGTTTTAGATGAATATAAATTAAAATTTAAGGATTCCTACAATACTTTCTGTAGATGGATATCCGGAGAATTTCCCGTTGGTGAATTGGATAGTCCCGAATTTTGGGAGTTTTCGGACAAGCCGGCTGCCACCCGAAACTCTTCGGGGGAAATGATCAACCGGCTTCGCAAAATATTTCCGAACATGATAGGAGGGAGCGCCGATCTCGCTGCATCAAACCGGGCGGTAATGGAGGAAGCCGGGGTATTTTCCGCCGAAGATTATACCTGTGCGAACATTTATTTTGGCGTGCGTGAACACGTTATGGCGGCTATCGCAAACGGTATCGGTGTTCATGGCGGGTTATTGCCGTATATTGCGACTTTCTTCGTTTTTTCAGACTACCTAAAACCGGCTATGCGTATGTCCGCAATAATGAATCTTCCCGTGACCTATGTTTTCACCCACGACAGTATCGGGGTCGGGGAGGACGGATCAACCCACCAACCCATAGAACAGCTGGCGGCCATGCGGTCTATTCCGGGTTTTATTGATTTTCGTCCCGCTGATGCCCGGGAAACGGCTGCCGGATGGTATACTGCGGTCACAAACGGTAAAAACCCGGTCGGTTTGGTTCTGACCCGGCAGACTGTACCCCAATACCCTTTTTCATCGGGCAGAAAAGCCCTGCGCGGTGCGTATATAATAAAAGAGAGCAAAAAAGATATACCCGATGTAATTTTGATAGCATCGGGGAGCGAAGTTGAGCATATATGCAACGCCGTTGACATGCTGGAAAAACAGGGTATCGGTGCGCGCGCTGTCAGTATGCCGTCGATGGCATTGTTCGAAAAACAGGACGACGATTACAAGGAATCTGTTCTCCCGCGAAGCGTTACGGCGCGTGTAGCAGTGGAAGCGGCGTCGAGTTTCGGATGGCACAAGTATATCGGGTTTGACGGCGGAATTGTGTGTATGGATACTTTCGGGGTATCGGCACCGTCAGATGTGTTATTTAAACATTTCGGATTTACGTCGGAAAATGTTGCGGAAAAGGCGAAAGAAGTAATAAATAGATGAAGATTTTATTATACCCTAATCTAAAAAAACAAAACGCCGGGGATTGTGTCGTGCAAACTGCGGAAGAAATTTCACGGCTGGGAGCTTCACCTTTGCTCTCGCTCGAATATAAGGACAGGTTCAGCAATTACGGTTTTTTAAATTTCACGGATTTCGATGAGGCGCTGGCGGAATGCGATATTATAATCGCGATCGGCGGTGACGGAACTATAATTCACGCCGCTCACCATGCGATGACTGCGGATAAACCCGTGATCGGAATAAATACGGGACGTTTGGGTTTTCTTGCGGGTTTAGAACCGGCACAACCGGCACAGTCTGATTGTTTGAAAGCACTGGTGGACGGGGATTATACGGTTACCCCGCGGATGATGTTGAATTTCACGCATAACGGAAAAAGCCTTAATGCATTAAACGATATTGTAATTTCAAGAATGTCGCTTCCGAAAATTTTGGACATAACCATACATTGTGACGACAGATTGGTGGGGAACTACCGCGCCGACGGCATAATATTTTCCACACCCACCGGTTCCACCGCTTATGCGCTTTCGGCAGGCGGCCCGATTATCGACCCTTTATTGGATGTGCTGGCTATGACCCCCATTTGCCCGCATTCGCTGCTTTCGCGTTCCGTGCTTTTTCATTCTGAAAAAAAGCTGGCTGTTTCGGTGAAATGCCCGAAAGGCGGAAAAATATATGCTTCGCTGGACGGCGGAAAAAGTATCGCCGTAGAACCAGCCGAGCAAATGATAATAAAAAAATCAACACAGTCCGCAAAGTTTATTTCGCTGAGCGGTCATTGTCTTTTTGATGCGATCAACAATAAATTTCTGGTATAGGGGATTATAAATGTTAAACGCATTATTTATACAAAACCTTGCGGTAGTCGAAAAGGCGTTTATAGAATTTGAACGGGGCTTAAATGTTTTCACCGGTGAAACCGGCGCAGGAAAGTCGATAATTACCGGCGCGCTCGGTGCGATTTTGGGAAACCGTGTAAACCGTGACATAGTGCGCAGCGGAGCGAATAAAACCGTCATATCCGCTATATTTATAGCTCTGTCCGACGAAGTTTTAAGCAAAGCGGAAAGTTTCGGTGTAGAGATACCCGACGGCGAGCTGATAGTCCAGCGTGAAATATTTCCGGACGGGCGTTCTGCCGCGAGAATATGCGGATTTCCCGTGACCGCCGCCATATTAAAAGAGATCGGTGCGCTGATGATAAATGTACACGGACAGCATGATACACAGGTGCTATTGTCCCCGGACAGACATCTGGACATCCTTGACACCTACGGCGGACTTTTATCCTTACGCGAAGAATATGCGGCGGCATACAACGGTTATAAAAAAGCGGCTGCGGACCTTGAAGCAATCAACAAGGAGCAGGAAAACAAAGCTGAGCGCATGGATATGCTGCTCTTTCAAATCAACGAAATCGAAAATTCGCATTTATCGGAGGGTGAGGATGAGGAGCTGGAAACCGAAGCCCATGCTATCCGAAATGCGGCACGGATCACCGAAAACCTCGAAGAAGCCAATTTTCTGCTTTCCGGCGACGATGATTTTGACGGAGCGGTAGATAAAGTGAACAGCGCATCCCTTGCCATAACGAGAGCTCTTGAATACTACAGCGAGCTTGGTGATTTGTCAGAAAAGCTGGAGGGGTTGTCTTACGAACTTGCGGAGATCGCAGGACAGGCATCGTCTTTTGCGGATTCACTGGATTTCAACCAGGAACACATAAACGCGATCGAAGAACGTCTGGATGTGATTTTCAAATTAAAACGCAAGTATGGCGGCACTATACCTAAGATATTGGAGTTTGAGGAAAAGGCACGGGCGGAGCTGCAAAAGATAGAGATGTATGATGTGCGGCTTAACGAACTTATCACGATGCAGAAAAAGAATGAGCTGAAAATGCAGAAGCTTGCTTCCCGGCTTACCGAGGAGCGCAAGGCGGCCGGCGAAAGGTTCGCGCGGAGCGTGTGTGATGAGCTTGAGTTTTTGGATATGCCGAACGTTCGGCTGGAGGGGAAGATTTCGTCGTGTGAGCTGTATGCGAAAGGAGCCGAAAGGTTCGAATTTTTTATATCGGCGAATGTTGGGGAAAACCTAAGACCGCTGTCCAAGATAGCTTCGGGCGGCGAGCTTGCTCGGATCATGCTGGCAATAAAAAACACGATGGCGGACAAGGACGAAATACCGACCCTGATTTTTGATGAAATTGACAGCGGCGTTTCGGGACAGGCGGCGCAAAAGATTGGCATGAAGCTGAAACAGGCGGCACAAAACCGGCAGATAATTTGTGTGACGCATCTGGCACAGGTAGCCGCACAAGCGGATTGTCATTTGCTGATAAAAAAGAATATTAATCTTGACCGTACATATACTTCGGTGGAAAAGTTGGATTTCAACGGGCGCAAATATGAAATAGCCCGGATAATGTCCGCCGGGGAAATTACCGAACTTATGCTGGAAAACGCACATCAAATATTATTAAACGCAAATTAGAAATGCGGGTTGCAAAGTTTGCCTGACCGGGAATGTTTGCCGCCTGATTATCCGGAAAGCCGTTAGGAGTGTGGCGATTTTGCTGTCGAGTATACATAGCATGGGATTGGTAGGGCTTGAAGCCTACCCGGTGGGAGCGGAAGTATTTGTATCGCGCGGGATGCCGGCTTTTGACATAGTGGGACTGCCCGATGCCGCCGTAAAAGAGAGCCGCAACCGGGTTGCCGCCGTGATTAAAAATTGCGGCTTTACGTTCCCGTCCGACAAAATAACCGTCAATCTCTCACCGGCGGATAAAAAGAAATCCGGTCCGCTGTACGATCTGCCCATATTGCTCGGGATTTTGGATAATACCGGACAGCTTCCCGTAAAGGACAAGGATTCCGTGTTTATAGGAGAATTGTCGCTTGCCGGGGATGTCCGTCCGGTAAACGGCGCTCTTCCTATGACTATATCTGCAAAAAATTATGGTTACAAACGGATATATCTGCCTTTCGACAATGCCGGTGAAGGCGGAATAGTGGACGGCATTGATGTTATCGGAATTAAGCATTTTAACGATATAATAAATATTTTGCGGGGACATACAGAATATGTACCGGTAAAAACGCCTTTTGTGATAGAGCCGGATTATGAAGCGATCGGGGATTTTTCAGAAATAAAAGGACAGGAAATGGCTTTGCGCGCTATCGAAGTCGCGGCATCCGGCGGACATAATATGCTGTTCATAGGGCCGCCCGGTTCGGGCAAGAGTATGATGGCGAAACGTCTTCCTACCGTGCTGCCGCCGCTCAGTTTTGATGAAGCGATAAGCACAACCAATATATATTCGATTGCGGGCTTGCTTTCAAAAAACACCCCTTTTATAATCAACCGGCCGTTTAGAAGTCCGCACAGTTCCGTGTCTATAGCGGCGTTGGCGGGCGGCGGAACGATCCCGAAACCGGGCGAGATTTCGCTGGCGCACAACGGGGTACTGTTTTTGGATGAATTTACCGAATTCACACGGGATGCGCGGGAAGCTCTGCGGCAGCCGATCGAAGATAATATCATTACGATCCCCCGAGCCGCAGGAACATTGACCTTCCCGTGTTCTATAATGCTTGTCGCCGCTATGAACCCCTGCGCGTGCGGATATCTCAGCGATCCGAAAAGATACTGCCGGTGTTCCGATGCTCAGATTATATCCTACCTCAATAAAATATCAGGACCGCTGCTCGAAAGAATAGACATTCAGGTTGATATTCAGCCTGTGGAATACGCATCGCTTGAGGAACGAAAAGGCTCGCGAACTTCCGCCGAAATGCGTGAAAAAATCATAAAAGCACGGGAAATACAGCAAAAGCGGTTTGCGAACACGCAGATTTCTTGTAACGCGAGAATAACGCCGGGGATGATGGCTGATGTTTGCGCCATGACGGATAACGCCCGCAAGCTGATCCGGGAAGCGTTCGAACGTCTGAATATGTCGGCGCGGGCATATGACCGTGTCCTCAAGGTTTCGCGCACTATTGCAGATTTGTGCGGAGCGGATATAATAGATATACCGCATATTGCCGAATCCATACAATACCGGGGGCTTGACCGTAAATACTGGGGCGATGATTTCGTTTGAGCCTAAAACCCGGCATCCGGAAATCAGTTTGATTTTTTTTAAGGAATAATGTTAATGATTAAATCTCTGCTATCTTTATTTTTCGCTTTTTTCCGTATAGGTTTATTTACTTTCGGCGGCGGTTTTTCCATGCTCCCCATGCTGGAGCGTGAGGTTGTGGATAAGCACAAATGGACGGATAAAGAGGAATTGCTGGAATATTTCGCGCTTGGTCAGTGTGTTCCGGGCGTAATTGCCGTAAATACCGCAACCTTGGTGGGATACAAGACCCGCGGGATATTAGGTTCGCTTTTTTCCGCGCTGGGCTTGATCACACCCTCGATTATCGTTATAACGTCGATAGCCGCAGTGCTTGTGAATTTTATGCATTTTCCGGTTGTGGTTCACGCATTCACCGGAATAAAAGCGGCTGTCGGGGCACTGATGGCTTCCGCAGTCGTCGGGCTTATCCGCGGAAATGTACTCAAAAAAAACAAAAACAAGACCTCCGTTAAAAAAATACTCATTGCGAACATTCCGCCGGTTCTGCTGTGTGCGGCGGCTTTTGTGCTGGTTGTGTTCGCAGGAGTTTCTTCGGTATACATCACGGTCGGAGCGGCTGTTACCGGCATCTTTTTGTTTAGGGCAAAAACCCGGGATGAAGCGGAGGATAATGTTTGATGGATCTGCTTCTGCTGTGCTTCGAGTTTTTTAAAATCGGAATATTCGCGATTGGCGGCGGTCTTGCAACCATGCCGTTCCTAACACAGCTTGCCGAAAACTATCCCCACTGGTTCACGCTGGAAGAGCTAACCGATATGATAGCGGTAAGCGAAGCTACGCCGGGACCGATAGGCGTGAATATGGCAACCTACGCAGGCTTTAAAATCGCACATATCCCCGGCGCGTTGATCGCCACATTTTCGCTGATAATTCCGTCGTTTATTATACTGGTGTCCATCGCGCGCATATTGCGGAAATTTCGTGAAAACAAATATATTTCCGCCGGATTCGAGGGATTGAAACCGGCAGTTACCGGACTGATCGCCGCCGCCGCTTATACGGTGATCCGGTTGACGATGTTCGCGGGCGATACCGTGTTTGCGAACGATACCGTAAATTACAAATCCGTTATACTGTTCGCGGTATTGTTTACGGCTATGCAGGTTAAATGGCTCCGGAAAACGCATCCTATCATCTTTATTGCGGCGGCGGCGATTGCAGGGATTGTTTTTTCGTTTTAGGGGAGTGTTGGAAAACAAAAACCGCTAAAAATCGGGAGCAGTATTTTTTGCGGGCGGACTTTTTCAACGTCACTGTTAATCAAACCCGGGCGGCCCGCTTTAGGCTGAAAATTTTCCAAAATTTGTTTTGGTTAAAATATTAAAAAATAGTATTGACAAACGGATTCGAGTGGTATATAATTTACAATAAGGGGTCAGGTGTATCGGGTGTATCTAAAGTCTGTTCCGGGAACGATCTGCGGTGAATATCGCGGAAAACATTCGGAACAGCCGGGATATTTTATTATTTTTTAGGAGGAAACAAAATGAGAACAACCACGAAATCTCCGGGACATTGGCTTAGATCCGCGGTGTCGTTATTTATAACCGCCGCTATGGTTCTGGGTATTGTTCTGACGATTCCTTTTTCGGGACTGACAGCGTTTGCGCAGCTTCACGATTTGACAGCTCCTGATTTTAGGGAAAATCTGTGGATCGACTATGATTTCACCGAGAATATGGATGATACGGCGAATGAGATAGTCACAAACAAAGCGGATGATATTGGGGACGGGCTTACGGCTGAAAGATTTAACGCAAGCTTCAGCGCGACTCAAAACGGTATGGTGAATCCCCGTAACGTCGCATTCCAACCCAACTATGAGTCCGGCTCCGTTCACTTCGACGACGGAACTATGGAGGATAAAGACTCCATTCGTTTCCGCAACGATGACACCGACCGCGGTAACTACTGGGACGGATCCCGCCCGCACTTGTATATGAGGGGACAGACCGCGGGTGAAATGTGGGGAATTTTCGAACGTTTGGCAGATGCGTACACAATATCCATGTGGGTAAAGATGGATGATGCCAACGTACATAAGTACAGCACCTTATTCACCGCCGGCAATTTCAACGGAAATAACGAAGCGGCATTGAATGTGCACCTTTGGGCGGGAAGAATACGGGTTCGCTACAAAGAACAGGGCGGAAGCACGACCATGGTTGATACCGATGCGCGCCTGACCGGCGGCTATTGGCAGCTTATAACGGTAGCCCAGCAAGAAAATAATGTCAAAATTTACATGGACGGCACTTTGCTTCGCAGTATTAACGATGCATCTCTTGTCGGGGACGGTTTTGGTTTCGGATATGATCCGAACACCAGCGTTTCTTCGAGAGCGCTGTGGATGGATATCGGAGGAAATTCCGCCGATCTCGACGGCTCGAGATACGAATCCAGTATGGTGGGAAATATGGGTTCGTTCAGAATTTATAAAGGTCAGCTGACCGATGAAGACGTGCAGGCGCTTTACAAATATCACGCGGATAACGCGAAGGATGGCGTTCCTCTCGCAAGACGCAGCGCAAACGCTATTGACTGGGCGGAATCTGTTTTACCCAACGGCGAGGATGTCGTAGCCTCGTGGCGGGTAATAGACTATAAAGGCGAGAAGGCGTTTTCCGCCAATTATGACGAAGGCTGGGTCGCTACTGCATCCGATGCTGAAGTTAGACGCAAGAATTATCAGGGAGATCAGACTGACGGAAGAATCACGACAGCCATGCATCTGACCGCTGAACATAGAAGCAAAGTCGCCGAGGTTATCGCCGATACAGGTGCTAATACGCCGCTGTATATCAAGTATATGTTCAAAACGGAAGGACGCCTGCGCAGAAGTGATATAACGATGGACAACGGTGAATTCGGCGCAGGATTCATGCACAATTACGGAGGAGTCGCAGGAGCAACCGGCTCTCCCAACGATTTCCGTTTCGGACCGAAAATGATGCAACGGGCTCTGATTCCGGATTACGGCACAAACGAAGGTGCGGGTAATCTCTCAGATCCTAACGTAAGCCGTCAAGCTGATATATTGACAAATCCGAGATTGCACCGGGGAACTACTTCGGGCATAGGAAGCACACCGAGAAAAGAAGGAAGACGGATCAATTCCGCTTGGGACTGGGCACTTTATGACGGCAAATGGATTTCCAGCACCAGCACCGGAAACTGGGGAAATCCGGCGGCTTCGGCGGGCTTGACGGCTGGCGGGCTCAATCTGGA
>WRKL01000004.1 GCA_009778115.1 Oscillospiraceae bacterium
CAAAAAATAATCTGATACTAATCCCATTTTAAAAACCGTTGAAAACGAGTGAGAAGGTTTTTATGAAAAACGAATAACGAACGAAGTTTGAAACGATGATTTTAATGTGGGATTAGTATGATATTGCACAAAAAGCACTTCAAATTCAATGAAGTGCTTTTGTTTATAATGTAAACCACCTTGCCGTCGTACAGAGATTAATAACCCGTCAACATAAGACAGGGGGGTCTCCGCCGAAAAGTTTCGCGCTCCCTTCGTCCCGTTTGCGTATTCGCAGACGGGGAGGTCTGCAATCCCGCTGTCCGAGCAGGAGTCCCGTTATTAATTTGTTGGATTAATATGACTGTACTAACAAACAAGGCAGAAAACAACAGACCTCCCCGGTAATTAAGGCGTGATGTATAAACGCAAATGATTTACGGGAATATCATGGATATTCGGGGCAAATTAACGCCGTGTATACTTTGTGAAGTGATTTTCAAGGCGGTCTGATAATGATTCAACATGAATCAAACTTTACTAATAATATAATAACACATATAAATAAAATTGCAACAGGATTTTTTTGTAAATTTATTTCGAACTTTTAATCAAGTCCGGTCTGCGTTCCTGTGTGCGTTTCCGCGAGTCTTCTTCCCGCCAATTTTTTATCATAGCGTGGTTTCCCGAAACCAAAACTTCGGGGACTTTTATACCCATCCATTCATACGGTCGGGTATATTGCGCATATTCGAGCGAACCGCTGTAATGACTCTCTTCGGTGAAACATTCTTCGTTGGGCAAGGTTCCGGGACAAAGTCTTGCTACTGCATCCGCGAGTATCAGCGCAGGCAATTCACCGCCGGTAAGAATATAGTCGCCTATCGAAATCTCCTCGTCCGCAACAACATCTATTACACGCTGATCAATACCCTCGTAATGACCGCACAATATAATAAATCCCGGTTCTTCCGCCAGCCGCACAACTTTTTCCTGAACTAACGGAGTGCCTGCCGGTGTCATATAGATAACTTTCGGGGAAAAATCAAAGGTGTTTTTTATTGCGGTAATACACCGGTAAACCGGTTCGGGGGTCATCAGCATCCCCATACCGCCGCCGAAAGGAGCATCGTCCGTCCGTTTATGTTTATTTTGCGAATAGTCCCGTATATCGTGACAGTTTATTTGAATTGCTCCGGATTTACGGGCGCGTCCGATAATGCTGGTGTTCAATACGGATTCGCACATCTGCGGGAACAGCGAAGCGATTTCGATTCTCACTCAAACAGCCCCTTTAACGGTCTTATTTTCATTATCCCGTTTTCTATATCGGTGGAAATAATTACGTCATCAATTGCGGGGACAAGGCGAAGTTTTCCGTCGCTACCTCTTACATGATATATGTTGTTGGCGCCGGTCGAGGTCACTTCGATCAGCTCGCCGTAGGATACTTCCGGATTATCTGCATCGCGTATTGTGATCCCCAACAAATCTGATATAAAAAAATTATCGCCTATATCCAGATCCTCACGGTCAAGGTATAGTATTGATCCGATGTACGCCGCCGCATCTTCCACAGAGTTAACGCTTGAAAGCTTGATTATCACCATATTTTTAGCCACACGCGCCTTTTCGATTTCAAGCTTGCTCTTGGCAGCGCTGCCGCCGATATAAATATTGGGGAACTCCGTAAAATCATAAGGGGAATCGCACCACGGTTCGACTTTTAATTCTCCTTTTATTCCGAAAGTTTTAACGATTTTTCCTGTTTGAAGATACTTATCCTTTGCTCTCATTCGCACTCATCAATTTCTACGACAGCCTTTTCGCCTTTGCGCGCGGCGGCAGAACGGATTATCGTGCGTATCACCTTTGCGATTCGCCCGTTCTTGCCGATAACACGCCCCATATCTGATTTTGCTACCCGGATATGATACACGGTATAGCCTGTAGTTTCATTTTTGCGAACCTGAATTGTAAATTGCTCAACATTTTCTATCAACGGCTCCACGATAGCGGTTAGTAATTTTTCCATCTAATTATGAACATCCCTTCCATATATGAACGGTTAACGGTCTTTCAAGGAGTTTATGCTGATTCCAAGCAATAATGCAGACGAAAAATTTGTGCAAAAGCCATATATTAGAGCTTTCGCCTTATTCCCCGGCATTTCTTGGGTTGGAATTAGCGCTATTCCAAAGATTCCTGTGCCGCCGGAACTTCCGGTTCTTCATTTGTTTCCGGTGTACTTGAATCTTCAGCCTGTTCTTCAGCTGTTTCCGGTGTACTTGAACCCTCGGCCGGTTCCTCAATTTTTTCCGGTGTACTTGAACCCTCGGCAGGTTCTACAGATGGTTCGGGAGCCGGAACATCTTCGGCGGGAAGTTCAAGTTTTGCTTCCGGTTCTTCCGGAACGGATTCCTGCGGAGCAGGTCCCGCAATTTTTTTATTTTTTGCGTGGAGCATAAGCTTTTTCACGATATCCGTTGGTTGTGCGCCGTTCTTCATCCATTTTTCAGCTTTTTCCAAATCCATTTCGATTATCGAGGGATCCTTGTTCGGGTCGTAATAACCCAGTTGTTCGATAAATCTTCCATCTCTCGGGAAACGTGAATCTGCTACCACTATCCGGTAAAAGGGGGATTTTTTAGCGCCCATCCGGCGCAATCTGATTTTTACTGCCATTTTTAATATCTCCTTTATATAATATAATTTTTATAAAACATGAAATGTGACAAAATTTCCTTAACCTTAGAATTTTTAAATATACTAAAAGGGTAGTTGGAAGTTTTTACCTTTTTTACCTTTTTTGCCTTTTAACTGTTTCATCATCTTGGCGGTTTGATCGTGCTGCTTCAATAAGCGGTTCACATCCTCAACCTTTGTGCCGGATCCGGATGCTATACGGCGCTTGCGGCTCGGATTGATAAGCGCAGGTCTTTCCCGTTCTTTGGCTGTCATGGATGTAATCATCGCTTCGGTGCGTACAAACTGTTTTTCGTCTATATCAATATTTTTCATTTTATTTCCGATGCCCGGAATCATTCCCAACACTTGCTTAATAGAACCCATTGAGCGCATTTGACGTATCTGTTCAAGTAAATCGTTCATATCGAATTTGTTTTCCCGAAGCCGTTTTGCCATTTTTTCAGCTTCTTTGTCGCTTACCTGAGCGGATGCTTTTTCAATAAGCGAGAGCATATCGCCCATCCCCAGTATACGCGATGCCATCCGGTCCGGATGGAAGGGCTCCAGCTCATCCAGTTTTTCTCCTACGCCGGCAAATTTTATCGGCTTGCCCGTTACCGCAAGTACAGACAGAGCCGCACCGCCCCGGGTGTCGCCGTCCAGTTTGGTGAGTACTACACCGTCGATTTCCAATGCCTCGTTAAAAGACCGGGCTACATTAACTGCATCCTGCCCCGACATCGCATCCACCACCAGAAGAACCTCGCTGATTTTGACCCTGCCGCGTATTCGCTTGAGCTCGTCCATCAGCTCTTCATCTACATGAAGCCGGCCGGCGGTATCTAAAAAAACCAGATCGTTCCCGTGATCCCGGGCGTGAGCGACCGCTTTAGCGGCAATATTTGCGGGATCGTCACGACCTGACTCGAAAACCGGAACTCCTACCTGTCCTCCCACAATCTGAAGTTGCTGTATCGCGGCAGGACGATAAATATCACAGGCTACCAGCAAAGGCCGATGCCCCATATCCTTGAAATATTTCGCAATTTTGGCACTATGGGTAGTTTTACCGCTTCCTTGCAAACCGCACATCATTATTACCGCAACATCCTGCGACGGAATTTTTATTCGGGTATTTTCGGTTCCCATCAAATTACAAAGTTCTTCGTTGACGATCTTTATAACTTGCTGCGCGGGGGTCAGCGAAGATAAAACTTCAGCCCCGACAGCACGCTCCTGTATTTTCAGCACAAAGTTTTTAACAACCTTGTAATTCACATCAGCTTCAAGCAAGGCAAGCCTTACTTCGCGCATTGCGGATTTTACATCGCTTTCGGTAAGTTTTCCTTTTGATTTCAATTTTTTAAATGCGGCAGCAAGTTTTTCGCTCAAGCTTTCAAACGCCATCTGAGAACCTCTTCATTATAATACATATATTTTAAAGATGGTATAAGATTCATATTTCCAACAGGGGATATTGTTTTAATTACCCGGAAGTATAAAGCTTAACTTATTCTCCAGTGAATCTATAATTTCAACAGCCTTGGTCAGGTATTTATAAGGTTCAACTATCTCCCGCAGCTGTTTGCATAACGTTGTTATTTCGGTAAACGTTTTTTTTGCATTTTTATGCTTGGAATATAACTTCAGCTTAGATTCAAGCTCGTCCATATATTCTTCACAGCGTTTCAGATTGTCATGAACGCCCTGTCGTGTGATCCCTTCGTGATCGGATATTTCGCCCAAAGACAAATCTTGATTGTAGTACAACTCGGCGAAAGATTGTTGTTTTTCGGTCAGCATATCGCCGTAAAAATCCAATAAAATCGAATATTCCAGGTTTTTCGCCAAAATAGACACCACCTAACACCTAAATAAACTAAATAAACAAATTAAATCCCATTAGACCTCCTCGGGAATTAAAACGTGATGTATGAACGCAGATCATAATGTTGCGAAGTGATTTTCGAGGAGGTTTATTATTCCGGATCAGTTGATTGCAAAATAACGGGCTCAAAACCCAACCGTTGCTTATAATAACATATAATCACCTAACTGTCAAGTGTTTTGTTTTACAGGTCAAAAATAAATCGATTTAAACAATTCGCTACCCCTTGACATATCTTTCAATAATATTTATAATTAAATTATACTTTGCGACATCATTTTTTAGAGCGAAAATAAAAGCATCGTTAAGACAACAAGACAACCGGGGACAAAGTCTGATATAAAAATTTATTATTAACAGAAAGGAATCAAGTCGTAATGTACGCCGGCACATATGTCTGCGCTTTACATGACACTTTGTGCAACTTTGTTGCAGGGGTTTGTATTATGGTTGAATATTTTACCAAAGGTTCAAA
The DNA here is from genome assembly GCA_009778115.1 of Oscillospiraceae bacterium. GTDB lineage: Bacteria > Bacillota > Clostridia > Oscillospirales > Ruminococcaceae > WRME01. The sequence continues at coordinate 5,031 of WRKL01000004.1, forward strand.
ACGCTATTTGAAGGCCGGTGCTTCCACTGCCTTTTTTACCGCAAGTTTATTATACACTGTCAGTATGCTTTTCAAAGCGGTGTTATCGTTCAGTATTATTCCTCTTCTAACCGGCGATGTATTTGCAGGCACCGGGGATGCTTTTATTCTATCTTCCCGGATTCTTGTTTTTTCCACACCGTTCATGCTGATCCCATCCGGCTTAATTTGTGTGGGAATGTGGATATTCTGTTATTCTTCACGAAAAGCCGTTAACGACAGCAACAATACAGCTATACCTTTGAAGGGTATGAAACTGATCAGAATCGGTGTCGTTTCACTTGCCGCCGTGTATATATTGCTGATACTTTTTATGCTGTATTTATTTGCAAATATAACGGTCATTTTGGAAGATTCATCCTTGAATTCCGACATTATATCGCGCAGCGTGGTGTTTTTCTCCTTTCTTTTGTTTTTTTGCGCCGTTATTCCGGATGCGGTATATTTCCTGGGTTTATTCAAAACGTTGAACGCCGCTGTTAAAACATTGAAAAAAGGTACAGATTTTGAGTATATTCCCTTGTCCTTTTTGGTTTTCGGCTTTATTTTAGCCGCAGTCAAAATTATAACGGCAATAATGAGTCTAATTGACGGCAACCCCATCGGTTTCATCTTTTTAATCAGCGAATCGGCTGCGTTTGCGATGATTGCTGTGGTTGCGTATTCAATACGGGATTAGGGATGTTTGTGCGATATTTTCCTGCTCACAACTCCATAAAAGTGATCTGAAAGGAATTATCATATTAATGAGCTATAAATCCGAAATTGGAAATGTTCTCAATCGGAAATCCGATATAGAAATCGCAAATACCGCAAACATAAAACCAATAAAAGAAGTTGCTGAAAAAATTAATGTTTCGGATAAATATCTGGAGCTATACGGAAGTTACAAAGCAAAAATAAAAAATTCTCTCTTACAAGAACATTCTTCTGTTCCCGACGGGAATCTTATATTGGTCACCGCAATAAGCCCCACCCCCGCCGGAGAGGGGAAGACGACGACAACTATCGGTCTCTCGGATGCGTTGAACCGTTTGGGGGTACGGGCGGCGGCGGCGATACGCGAACCGTCTTTGGGTCCTGTTTTCGGTATAAAAGGCGGAGCGGCTGGCGGCGGCTGTTCGCAGGTCATACCAATGGAGGATATAAATCTGCATTTCACCGGCGATATTCACGCTGTCGAAAAAGCTAACAATCTCCTTGCGGCTCTTATTGATAATCATATGTATCAGGGTAATAAACTCCAAATCGACCCGCGCCGAATCGTATGGAAGCGTTGCATGGACATGAACGACCGTCAGCTGCGAAGAATAACTTCCGGTTTGGGCGGACGAACCAACGGTGTTCCTCGCGAAGACGGTTTTGACATTACCGTTGCATCCGAAATAATGGCGATCTTATGTTTGTCGGAAAACATCAGTGAACTCAAAAAAAATCTGTCAAAGATCATTGTCGGTTATACCTACGACAACCATCCTGTCACAGCCAAACAATTAAACGCACAAGGAGCAATAGCTCTGCTTCTCAAAGATGCGGTGAAACCGAATCTCGTTCAATCGCTCGAAAACAACCCTGTGTTTATCCACGGCGGCCCTTTTGCCAACATCGCCCATGGATGTAATTCTCTTACGGCAACCCGGATGTCCTTAAAGCTTAATGAGTATACCGTGACCGAAGCAGGTTTCGGCGCGGATTTAGGTGCGGAAAAATTTATCAATATTAAATGCAGAAAGTCCGGTCTTTCTCCGTCGGCGGTCGTCATTGTAGCTTCGGTGCGCGCTTTGAAATTCCACGGAAATCAAGACAAAAAATGTCTTACCGAAGAAAATACGGACGCATTGAATCGCGGTATTCCCAACCTGCTCCGCCATCTTGAGAACATTACGAGAAAATTTAATCTTCCGGCGGTCGTGGCTATTAACAGATTCCCCTCGGATACTGAGACGGAAATAAATCTGGTGCGCCGCAAATGTCAGCAATTCGGAATTAGCGCCGCCGTTTCCGATGTCTGGTCAAAAGGCGGAGAGGGCGGAATAGACCTTGCCAACGAAGTTATACGCATATGCGCAAAAAGCAAGCCCGAAAACAGCCCGCGTTTCACATACAGCGACAGTTTTCCGTTAACCGAAAAAATAAACGCCGTCGTCACCAAGATTTACGGGGCAGCGGGCGTTAAGTTCACGGAATCGGCCGTTAAAGATATGACACAAATCGAAAAAATGGGATTGGATACACTCCCGGTTTGCATGGCAAAAACCCAGTATTCGTTTTCGGATAACCCAAAAGCACTGGGGGCACCCAGCGGCTTCCATATTTCGGTGACCGGGCTCAAAGCTTGTGCGGGAGCAGGTTTTATCGTCGTCTACACCGGCGAAATCATGACTATGCCGGGACTTCCGGCATTCCCTGCCGCCGAAAAAATAGACATCAACGACGACGGCACAATCACAGGCTTATCTTAAAATAAAACTTTGCATCAATAAACCATTTCTTCCGCCGCTTCTACCGCCATTTGATCGCAAAGTTCGTTGTAGCGGTTGCCCGCGTGACCCTTTACCCAAACGAAATTCACTTCATATTTATCCAAATATTCCAGCAATCTGTCAAAAAGATCGATATTCAAGGCGGGCGATTTGTCCGCCTTTTTCCATCCTCTGGATTTCCAGGAACGCGCCCAGCCTTTTTGGATCGAATCTACAACATATTTTGAGTCGCTGTAAACCGTGATTCTGCACGGCTTTATTATTGCTTCAAGCCCCTTTATAACAGCGGTAAGCTCCATGCGGTTGTTGGTAGTTTCTTTTTCTCCGCCGCACAAACGTTTTTCGCGGTTTTCACACACCAAAACCGCACTCCAGCCGCCGGGTCCCGGATTCCCTTTGCACGCACCGTCGGTATATATACTCACATCTTTCATAAGCAATACCCATAAATCACCGCATTTAATATACTTATCGGCAAATTTATGCTATTGTTTACATTTTGTATATTCATCTGCGCTCCGCTCCCATTGCCGAGAGTGATTTTACCGCTCGTTTTATCGCCTTGTCCGCTTCTTCGTCGGTTAACGTACCTGATTCGGAACGCATTGTGACAGAGTAAGACATACTCTTTTTCCCGTCCGGAATTTGTTCGCCCCGATACGAATACAAAAATGCGACAGATTCCAAAATATTACCCACCGCACGCTCTATCGCACCCGCAAATTTCGCACCCTCTTCACGCTCATCGCAAATAAAGGTTATATCCCGTGTAACCGACGGATATTTCGGCAACGGTACAAACGTTCTTTCGGGCAAATAAAACTCAAACATCTTATCTAAGAAAAGTTTGGCGAACAAACATTTTGTACCTATATCATAATTCTCCGGCACAAACGGATGAATTTCACCCAGGAATCCTATCTGTTCTCCGCTATTGCCGCCGATAAATATTTTTGCGTATTTGTGAGGATGAAACGACGGACTGTAGCTTGATTTATACACTGCATTTTTTATACCCACAGCATCAAGTATCAATTCCGTTATTCCTTTCAATTCGTAAAAATCCGCATCATCTCCATATATTCCAATCGCCAGCCGTGCTATTTCTTCGGGCAGATTGTTTTCTGAGATTTCTTCGTTTCCGGCAGGGAAGTATTCGGTTCCAATTTCGTAAAATCCGCCTTGCAGATTCCGGTTATTATAATTTTTCGAGATAACTTCAAGCATAGAAGGCAAAAGTGTCGTTCGCATTACACTTGTGTCTTCGCCCAACGGGTTGCGGATAACCACGCTTTTGCGGCATATATCGTCCTGCGGCATTAAAATTTTATCATAGCTCTTAGGACTGATAAAAGAGTAGGTTGCAACCTCATTCAATCCGGCAGACAGCGCGGTTTGATTGACGGTTCGCCGAAATATCTGTCGTTTTGTAAAACCCGCTGATGCCGCACCTTTCAGCGTTGTTGACGGAATATTGTCATAACCGTAAATCCGCGCAATTTCCTCAGCAATATCATGCCTGCCTTCAAGATCCTTGCGAAAACCGGGAGGAATTATTACACCGTTTTCTATCTTCATTTCCAGATTTTCTAATATTTGCTCCATTTGCAAAACAGAAATATCCGTCCCCAAAACTTTATTTATCCACCCGGGATCAAATTCTATTTCGGGCGGCTTTCTTGTGTCGTTCTTTATATCTATAATTCCGTCTACTACCTCACCCGCTCCCAGCTCTTCCACCAATTCACAGGCACGCATAATAGCGGTATAGCATATTTCACTGTATAACCCTTTTTCAAAACGCATAGAGGATTCGGTTCTCATCCCCAATTTTCGGGATGCTGCACGCACCATAGGTCCGTCAAAACAGGCGGATTCAAATACTACGGTTTGTGTGTCGCTTTTAACCCCGCTGTGTTCACCGCCCATAATTCCGGCGACGGCAACAGGTTTTTGCGCATCGCATATCATCAGAATTTGATCGTCCAATGTATGTTCGCTGCCATCCAATGCTGTAATTTTTTCGCCGTTTGCCCTGCGTACAACGATCTTATCTCCGTCAAGACAACTCAAATCGAAAGCGTGCATGGGATGATACTCAAGCATAACATAATTGGTTATGTCCACAAAGTTATTGATAGGACGTACTCCGCACATACGAAGCCGTTCACGCAACCATGCGGGTGATGGTTCTATCTTGATATTTTTGATAACTTTTGCAATATAACGGACACATCCTTTTTTGTCTTGGATCGAAACATCAACATAATTTTCTATATTATCGCCGGAACCTCTTACCTTGGGTTCGGGAAGGTTTAATCTTTTGCCATATGTTGCCGCAGTTTCGCGCGCAAGTCCGGAAACTGTAAGACAATCCGGTCTGTTGGGGGTAATTTCGAATTCCACACAGGTATCGTCCAACCCCAGTATCGGACGAATATCCAGTCCCAGTTCACATTCATCTATAATCATTATTCCGTTTTCATCAACATCGGGAAAATCGTTCTTTGTCAGGGTAAGTTCGCCGAGTGAGCACAGCATACCATTGCTTTCCACACCACGGAAAATTCCCTTTTTTATTTTAAGACCGTTTGCCAGTGTTGCTCCTGCCAGCGCAACCGGAATATATGCCCCCTCATAAAGATTAGTTGCCGCGGTGCATATTTGGACCGGATCAGGCTGTCCGACATCCACACGGCATACTACCAATTTATCCGCATTGGGATGTTTTTCTATCAACAATATTTTGCCTGTAACAACCCCGGTTATTTCATCCCCCGGACAATACAGATTTTCGACTTTAGATCCCGACATGGTTATATCGCGCACAAAATCCTTTACATCAACCTTTATTCCCGTTAGTTCTTTTATCCATTTATACGAAACTTTCATTTTTGCAAATATTCCTTCCCATATAACAAGTTATAAATTCAACTGAACTGTGTCAAAAACCGCGAGTCATTCTCAAACAGCAACCTCATATCATTGATGTTGTATCGTTTCAAAGCAGCACGGTCAAGCCCCATGCCGAAAGCAAATCCCGTATATTCATCAGGATCTATTCCGCAAAATTTCAACACGTTAGGGTGAACCATGCCCGCTCCCAAAAGTTCTATATATCCCTCCTGCTTGCACACCCGGCAACCATTTCCGTCGCAGGAAAAACAAACAATATCCATTTCCGCGCTCGGCTCAGTGAACGGAAAATAATGCGGACGAAAGCGCACTCCGGTATTTTCTCCGTACAGCCGTCTTGCGAATATTTCCAATGTACCCTTTAGGTCAGCAAAAGCTATTCCTTTGTCCACTACCAGACCCTCCAATTGGTGAAACAGCGGTGAATGCGTAGCGTCCACATCGTCGGCACGGTACACTCTGCCGGGGGAAATTATTCTTAACGGCGGTCGGTTTTTTTCCATGACCCGTACCTGCACTGTGGATGTTTGGGTGCGCAGCAAAACATCATCGTTAATATAAAACGTGTCCTGCTCATCCCGGGACGGGTGGTCGGACGGCGCGTTGAGCGCATCAAAATTATATCGCACAGTTTCAATTTCGCGGCCATCAGCTACCGAAAATCCCATTCCCATAAATATTTCTATTATATCGTCTAAAACCAGCGAAATCGGATGCTTTTTCCCCGCTTTCGGTTTTTTACCCGGCAGGGTAACATCCAGCCATTCGCCGTTAAGCTTTTGTTCGGTTTCATGCAATTTCAAACGCTGTAAAGATTCAGCCAGCGCGGTTTCGATCGCTTCGCGCACAAGATTCCCCTGCTGTCCCAAAACTTTGCGTTCCTCGGATTCAAGCTTTCCCATCTGCCGCAGCACAGCGGTCAGTCTGCCTTTTTTCCCTAAATATTGCACCCGGATTTTTTCCAGCTCTTTCAGATCCGGACATTGCGCTATTTGATCAAGCGCAGTTTGTTTTGTTATTTTCAAATCTTCAATCATAGCATTCATAGCGTGATCAACCCCTTATTATGAAATTATAATTCTTTTTGTAAATCTTTTCAAGTAATTCTTGCCTTAATCTTTTTCATCGTACCTTTATCGTTCGCCTGGCTGTTTTCTTTGTCCCGTCCTGAAATCTTACGGAAACACGCACAACAGCTAAACCTTTACTTACGCCGCGCAGTGTGACGGTTCGGTTTTGCGCTCCTCTTACGATTCTCAAAACCCTCTTTTTTGAGGTTGTCCAGCGTACCGTTCGAACTGGAGCGTTAGCCGAAATAGTAAAGCGGTTTTTCTTATTCTTCCGCGGTCTTATAATTCGTACTTTGACAGCTTTCCAGCGTGCAGTCAATGTCGTGTCGGCGGTCACGGTATGCTTGGCAAAATCGAACTTCACCGAACCTCTGTACCACCCTGAGAACACATATCCTTTTCTTGTCGGATTAGAAGGTTTTCCTACCTTTCCGCCGCGTGAAACCCTGCGGTCGGATATACTGCCTCTGCCGCCGTTTTTATTGAAAAAGACGGTAACCTGAGGAGGAACGACCGGCGGAGGGGCAGGAGTTTTCGGCGGTGTCGGCGGTGGCTCAGGATCGCTCGGCAAAGGATCGGGATCGGGATCAGGATCAGGATCGGGTTCAACCTTGTCTGACAATACCGTAAAGCTTAATTCTGTTTCGTAATTCGCATACACATAATCCGTAATAATTACTTTGGCGGTATACACGCCCTGAGATAAATTGAGTTTAGGACGAACATATAAGCTGCTGCCTGTTATCATATTTTTTTTGCTAAGTTCTCCGGCAAATTCAAAAGCGGCCGAATTTTTGCCCGTTAGCAAAGCATGAAACCATGGATATTTCCAATCTTTTGGTTTAGGCAAATACGAATCCAAACGAAAAGCGTTTTGTTGGTTGTAACCGTATTTTTCTTCCGGGAAAGTTATTGCGGACGGGATTTCGGCAGCGAGCGAAAACGCCCAGGGAATGGTATATTTTTGTCCGCCGGCCTTAATTTCTATACGCCCTTCATAAAGTCCGGGGGCGGCTGTTTCCGGTGTTTCTCCCCAGGTTGTAACAGTATCACCTTGCAGAGTATATTTCAAGATAACACCATTTTCCGACGAATCATCAGAAAAATGAGTGTTGTTATGATATATTATTTCGATAGATTCAGGCAGCGCACCGTGTACGGTAAAAGAAATTTCACGGGTCATATCACCTGCTTTTTCATGCCCGAAGCTCATAGATGCCAGCGTTTGATCCGGTATCCATTTACCTTGATCAGAATTTATAACAGCGTTTGGGATCCTGTCGGAAACCGTAATATATATACCCTTATCCTTTTCGGACACTATGGCGCGGAAAGGATCAATAAAACCTGCGCCAACCTCAAAAACCGAACATTCCCCGCCATCATACGCTTTGATCAAATCCGGTTTTGCCGTGTTCATAAGCCGTGCCTTCAATTCCTGCGGTGTCGCATCCGGATACACCTGCTTCATAAGTGTCAATATACCGGCAACGATCGGCGATGATAAAGATGTTCCGCTAGACATGGAGTATGCGTTTTTATAATCGGTAGCATTGTTTGTTATATATTTGGGAGCCGGAACAACAATACGCCAGCCCGGCGCAATTATATCCGGTTTAATGGCGGCGGTCCCCTGAACCGGTCCTACCGAACTGAAATAAGCGGGTTGCTTGGGCAGATGTTCAAATTCTCCGTTTTGACTTTTTGTTGTGTTTCCCCCGTATTGTGAAGCAGCGACAATAATCGGCAGTGAAGCCGTATTAGTCGGATACATAGTATATGCTTGCCGCTGTGATGGATTGGTATTTTCCGTTACCGCACAGTTTCCGGCAGCTATCGCCACACTGACACCGGCTGTCACCGCATTGTCCAAAGCGGCGGTAAAGGGCGGAAAAGCCAAAGGTTCTTCGGGTGACACAGAAAGGTTGATAACATCCATTTTAGGAAGAGCTCCGCCCTCGTCGGCACAATCTTCAATTGCGGCGATTATATCGCTTGCATAACCCGCACCATATGGTCCTACTACTCTTGCCGCATAAAGATTGGATTCCGGCGCCATACCCAACGCCCGAATCGTTCCGTTGTCGTGATTTGCGGAAGCTGCGACCGGTCCGGATACAACCGTCCCGTGCGTCATATAAAATCTTTCATTGTTTTGATTGAGCAAGGGTCTTCCGCTGGCTTTCCATTGATCATATGTTGTTTCCATAGGTCCGTCCGGATCATCTACCGTTTCGCGGGCATAATCTATGCCGGGATTGACATAGTTTTTACCCCCCTTGTACGAACCTGCGAAATCCGGATGATTATAATCTATTCCGGTATCAATAACACAAACATTAACACCTTTTCCCGTTATTCCGGCTTGGTGTATTTCTGCCATATTGAATATTTCGCGGCTTTCACGCATACCGTTAAAATCATACGTCGGGTCGGGTTCGAAACCGGGTTCCGCAGAATACATACGCGTTTTTATATCCGGAAATATTCCGAAAACACCCTGCATAGCGGCAAGTTCATATATTTCACTCTCCGGAATCGTCAGAGCAAATCCCGAAAAAATCGTTGAATATTCATGACGGATTTTATTTCGGCCGTGACCCTTCGCACGAATGGCACGGCGCGCCTTTCTGCCTTGTTCCTGAGCGCGCTGCGCACGTTCTTGCTTTTTACGCATATCACCGGAATAACGTCTGCCGCTGTATTTTTCGAAAAGCGCCTGCGGTAGTTCCTGCAGCCAGACGATAACATCAACGGTTTCGCTTTCAAGAAAATCATCCGTAGTCTGCTCAAAGTCGAAATTCTGAGCACCCACAGGTTCGGTTAGCATTTCGGCAAAGGCTTCGATATACGCTGTGTCCCCGTAAACCGGAGATTCTTCGTAAAAATCGGCGGCAACCGGCAAAAGCATCGAAGCTGAAAGAGCCGAAAGTATACATATAGCAATCAAAATCCGGGTCAAAATATGATTGTGTTTTTGAGCCGTCATCTTCGCACTCCTTTCATTCATCCTCAATAAATACATTATCGGAAAATCTATACATCGTTTGCTATCAGAAATTCCTCTTAACTTTTTATTCATTCTTTAATTTAAAATTAATTTTAATAAATAACCGTTGATTCTTTTTTATTATTTTATCACGCTTTCGCTATAATTGCAAATAAAAAATCTACAGATTAAAATTTACCGAAATCTTTACATTTTGAGGTGTTGAAAAATGCCGTCCGCAAAAAATACTGCGGCAACCAAAGCTGTTATTTGCCATGACTATGGTATATTATGTCACATCTACTATTATATGGTGCGTTGTTAAAATGTTTGCAAACAGTTTTCTTTTAATTGATACTTTGTTGATATTTATAAATTATACTATGATAATGTTTATTTTCATACATTAACAAACAAACAGAAAGGTTTCTTTTTTATGCTTCAATTAAAAAACATTTACAAAAACTATATCGCGGGAACAACTACCGTCAACGCGCTCAAAGACATCAGATTAAAATTTAGAAACAACGAATTTGTGTCTGTACTGGGACCGTCCGGGTGCGGTAAGACCACTATGCTTAACCTTTTGGGCGGTTTGGACAGATACACTTCAGGGGATTTGATTATCAACGGGAAATCCACCCGGGATTTTACCGATCCGGATTGGGATGCGTACCGTAACCGGAAAATAGGTTTTGTGTTCCAAAACTATAACCTTATTCCGCACCAAACCGTACTTCGCAACGTAGAGCTCGCATTGACCTTATCGGGAGTGTCAAAATCCGAACGCCGCAAAAGAGCCGTCAAGGTATTGGAAAACGTCGGACTTGCGGATCAAATACATAAAAAACCCAACCAAATGTCAGGCGGGCAAATGCAGCGGGTTTCTATCGCACGGGCATTGGTCAATAACCCCGACATCCTGCTGGCCGATGAACCTACCGGCTCGCTGGATTCCGAAACCAGTGAACAGATCATGAGCCTTATAAAAAGCATTTCTAACGATCGGTTGGTTATAATGGTTACACATAATCAGGAACTTGCCGAAAAATATTCAACGCGTATAATCCGATTATTCGACGGAAAACTTGAAGGGGACAGCAATCCCGTATCCGAAGAAGAACCGGAACCCTCTGAGGATAAAGGCAACAAAAATATAAAAGGCAAAAAGAAAACATCCATGTCTTTTTTTACGGCATTGTCGCTAAGTGCAAATAATCTGATGACAAAAAAGGTTCGCACATTTATGACCGCATTTGCAGGCAGTATCGGAATTATCGGTATCGCTTTGATCATGGCTCTTTCTAACGGGTCGCAGAGCTACATCGATCGGGAACAGGAGAACACGCTTTCCGCCTACCCGATCCGGCTTGAAGCTGAATCCAATGATCTGGGCGCGATTACCGGAGCGATGCTGGAATTGCACGACGAGGGGCATGAGACCGTGGCAGACGGTGAGATACATTCGTTCAACGTAACCGGCAAAACATTGAGCGCGATGCTAGCGGGCAGAAAGAAAAACGATCTGGAAGCTTTCAAGCAGCATTTGGAAGATAAGAAAGAGGAAATAGAACCTCTGACAAACTCTGTCGCTTACAGGTATGATATAAATTTAAATATTTACGCCGCCGACTATTCGGAAGAAATTAAACAGATTAATCCTTTTGACATTATTCCGCGTCCCGGCGGCAGCGATAATTCCGGCGGTATGATGGGCGGAAATATGATGTTGGGTATGGAAATATGGACAGAAATCATAGACAACCCGGACCTGCTTAATTCCCAGTATGATATTCTCGCCGGACGCTGGCCCGAAGCAAAAAACGAGGTCATTCTTGTCGCAAACGAAAACAACCGGATCACCGATTATGCAATGTATGCGCTGGGACTTAAAGATTCAAAAGAAATCGAGGACATGATCCGGGCGATGAGAGAAGGTAAACCCCTCGACGAATTTGAAACCGAGACCATCAGCTTTACCTATGATGAGCTTATAAAACTCAAATTCAAAATGGTATTAAGTTCGGATATATACAAAAAGACCGACGGGGCATGGATCGATATGCGCGATGATGAAAAGTTTATGCGCAATGTTTTGGATAATTCCCTGGATATAAACGTCGTAGGATTGATACGTCCGTCCGAAAATGCAAGCTCTTCTTCTATCACAGGCACGCTCGGTTACACCAAGGATCTGACTGAATATGTCATGAAACAGGTCAATGATTCCAAAATCGTAAAAGAACAAAAAAGCAATGAGGACACTGATATATTCACGGACAAACCTTTTGCCGATCCGAATTCTTCCCCCGAAGAACTGAGCATAGAAGACTTGTCCGACGACGAAAAGGCATATTTCGCATCATTGAGCGAGGATGAAAGGAATAAAGCACTGGAGGAATATGCGGCGAATTTGAGCTCCGGCGCAACCTACGACGAAAATCTGGCAAAACTCGGGGTGGTGGATGAAAATTCACCCAACGCAATATATTTATACCCGAAAGACTTCGATTCTAAAAAAGAGATCGAAGAATTTATCAAAGAATACAACAAAGAGAACCCCGGGGAAGACGGAGAAGGCGAAATAAACTACACCGACTATATCGGAATTATTATGACGGTCACCAGCACTATCATCGGGATGATAAGCAGCATACTTATCGCTTTTGTTGGAATTTCGTTGATCGTGTCCTCGATTATGATAGGTATTATTACCTACGTTTCCGTACTTGAGCGCACCCGGGAAATTGGTATCCTTAAAAGCATCGGAGCCAGAAAGAGGGATATATCCAGAGTGTTCAGCGCAGAAACCCTGATTATCGGATTTGTCGCAGGCACGCTGGGGATACTTATTTCCGCACTTCTAACCATACCTGCTAACATTATTATCCAGGACATTTCCGGCGCATCCGGAATCGCTTCTCTGCCCTTAACCGGAGCGGGCTTCCTTGTCGCTTTAAGCATGATACTAACGCTTATTTCGGGATTTATCCCATCAAAAATCGCTGCAAAGAAAGACCCGGTGGTCGCTCTTCGCAGCGAATAGGGAAAAACCCTTCGAATCAAAAAGCCTCCAGCACATAATTCGTAAAATAATCCAAGGGAGCGGTTTGATTATCAGGCAGCCGCGCATTAGCGGCAGTCACGAGGTTTAATTCCGGAACCACAATAATATATTGTCCGGCATAACCCCAGCTGTAATATGCATCATACTTTTTGGTCTTACCCAAAGGTTTTATCCACCATTGATAACCGTATTTCGAGGTGTTGGGCTGCGCTTTCGCCAACGGCTTAACCGTATCCCGCACCCACTTTTTCGGAATTATCCGCGTCCCCCGCCATTGCCCCGAATCCAGATGCAGCTGTCCGAACCGGGCGGCATCCCGAGCGGTCATTTCGATACCGTTACCTCCGTCGGTATAACCCTGGGGGTCGGTTCTCCACTCTACGCTGTCCATACCTATATGTGTGAAAATATTCTCACGGGCGAAATCGTATGCGGTTTTGCCCGTAGCTTTTTGTATGATCACCGTCAAAAGGTGAGAGCCTCCCGTATTATAAGCAAATACCTCTCCGGGAGCCGCTTCCATTGGCTGTTCCCAAAAAAATTCTACCCAGTTTTTAGAATCTCTGAGCCGCCGGAACATATCGCTGCTGTATTCAGGCCACCTGACACCTGATGAATGTTCAAGCAAATGTCTTATCGTTATTTTTTGCTTGCGTTTATCCTCTGCTTCTGCTGCTTGAGGAAAATATTTTGTCAGAGGAACGTCAATATTTTCTATATATCCCTGCTCTACCGCTATCCCTATCAATGCGGCGGAAACCCCTTTTGTGCATGAATTGTACCGAAATACGCTATTTTCATCGAATTCATTTTTATAGTATTCATCTATAATATAACCGTCTTTTACCGTGACAAAAGCATTTATATCCAGTCCGGCAAGTTGTTTATGAAGCTGTTCAAATAATTCGCCGTTTGCGCCGCGGTTTTCGGGCGTATCGAATTTCCAGCTGTTGTCCGGCAGCTCTTCCTGCTGCGAAACATCCGAAATATCAGATTCTGTTCCGATCAGGGACTCGCGCGCACCCGAAACAATACCCGTTTCGTTTTGATCACCCGGCGTATCAGCGCATCCCGCCGTAATAATCACCATCAACAATAATACCGTAACTTTTTTCAACATCTTAATCACGCTAACCTCCGATTCTTAATTTTTTATATAGGGGGATGTTTGAATAGAATGAAAATACCAGATCTGCGGATAATCCCGGGGAGACAAATTCTAACTCATACCGCTGAAAAACCTCGCAAATACCGCCACGCAAGCCGTATCAAGTATGGATACCCCCAAACCTGCGCAAAGCAGGATCAAAAAGCGGATACAATAGGTTTGCAATATTTTAGGCGAAATGCAAATTTTGGCTTCCGGGATCAATATAGACAGAAATATATTAGAAAACCTGATGCTTTGAGCGCAGGCTATTATTAAAATCAATACGGAAAAAACAGCATTGGGAAGCACAAGCGCGAGACAAAACAAAAATCCGGAAATTCCGTAATAAGAATACATATATCCCATCGAAAGCCCGATTCCAAGACCGCGAAACACCGGCACGAGTATAGAAACAGGGTGAGCTATCGCAAAAAAACCCAGCAAATACAACAAAATCAACAGCGAGCCCGATGAAACAACCGAACTTGCAAAAGTAGCGGTAAGCGGCTGATTTGCGCGTGACCCGATATATCCGCGGGTAATGAATTCCAACGCATCCATAGTTTCAGGTGTTGATGTTCCCGCCAGAAACGCCCCATACAATATCCCGAATGCGAACAATAATAGCAATGCCAGCATCAAACGGTTTTCTTTTACCGTCACCATAAATCCGGAGCTTTTTACAGCCCGCTTGCTGAGTCCGGGTTCGGGTGTTTTGCGGTCCGCACATTCGGTTCGCTGAAATTTTTCCCGTGCTTTTATCCTATCGTGATTTGCCGTTGATAAAAATTCATTAAGCATATTTGTAACACCTAAAACATCCCCCGGTGAAGAATATGCTTCGGGTTAAATTGTTATGCCTTGTTAATTATTAGACCTATATTCTGCGGTCCAGTTTTTCACCGTATTGTTCAACGAAATCCCCGAGCGTTCCCTCAGATATTGCGGCACGGATTTTTTCCATCAAATCGTTGTAAAAATAAAGATTATGAAGCACCGCAAGCCGCATCCCCAGCGCTTCCTTTGAGTTAAAAAGATGTCGCATATAACTTCGGGTATATTTTTCGCACACAAAACAACCGCAGCAAAGGTCGATGGGAGTTTCATCTGTGATATATTTTGCATTGTTTATATTTATCGCTCCGTCCCATGTAAAAAGATGTCCGTGCCGGGCATTCCGGCTGGGAATAACACAATCAAAAAGATCAATCCCAAGCGCAACACTTTTTATAATATTGCCCGGTTTACCCACTCCCATCAGGTATCTGGGTTTGTTTTCGGGCATACAGGGCGCGACGGTTCCTACTATTCTGTACATATCTTCCATTGATTCACC
Organism: Oscillospiraceae bacterium; assembly: GCA_009778115.1. GTDB lineage: Bacteria > Bacillota > Clostridia > Oscillospirales > Ruminococcaceae > WRME01. The sequence goes on from WRKL01000004.1 coordinate 20,081, forward strand.
TACCGAAAGACCACCGATTGCGTAACCGTCAAGATCAAGTTTTGTGATTTTTTCCATATGCTTTATTCGCAGATCTTCATGGATCCCGCCTTGATTTATGCCGAACAATGCCTGATCCCTGTTGAGAACATCGGAAAGCGAATTTAACCTTTCCATTTCTTCTTTGCAGGAAATAAGCCAGCGGAAAGTACGGTCACACGAAATTTTAACATATTCATAATCTGCGGGGTTCGCGATACATTCATCAAAAGCCATCGCTATAGTGGATGCAAGGTTGGATTGGATTTTCATGCTTTCTTTGGGCCCGATAAAAATTTTATCTCCATCTATATGCGAGGAAAAATGAACACCTTCTTCGGTTATATGGCGCAATGAACTAAGAGAAAATATCTGGAATCCGCCGCTGTCGGTCAGAAGCGGAGCGTTCCATCCCATAAATTCGCGAATTCCGCCCATTGTGCGGATAACATCGTCGCCGGGGCGTAAATGTAAATGATATGTGTTGCATAACGCGATTTGACACTTTAGATCACACAGATCATGTGAGGAAACCCCTCCTTTTATTGCAGCCGATGTTCCGACATTCATAAACGCGGGGGTCTTCACAACTCCGTGAACGGTATGCAGTTCGCCCAGACGTCCGGAACTTTGTATATTTTTTTGCTTGGATTTTTCAGTTTTTATAAGATTAAATTTCATTATTCCCCGATTCATACTAGTCCCAATCAGAAATTCAGATAAATAATTTTAGCAAAAATCATATATTAGATTTTTCTTAGATTGTAATTAGTATCAAACACAAATATGTCCGCCATGCGGCGAACATATTTGTGTTATACTTTTTTTATTGTTTGATGCCGGACAACCGTTGCTTACAGCTGCGCGTTTACCTTATCCGCCGCTATTCTGAGTTCTTCCTGAGCTTTTTTGTTGTCCCTTATTGCCGCCATAACGTGATCCGCAACAATATTTTCTATTTGTGCCCAGTTTCTTACGCCCGGACGCGCCTTAGTCAGTCTGAATTGTTTAACGAAGGTCGCCCACATTGGTTTTGTTCTGTATTTGGAATCTTTAAGAGCATCTTCGGTAACCGGAAGCTGGTTATGCTGATCCGCAAATTTTCTCTGCAAAGAAGTATCGGTGCAGCGATCTCTTATAAATTCATAAGCTTCTTTCTTATATTTGCTCTTTTCGGAAACGCCGAAAGCGAACAATCCAAGACCTGAATATGCCGGCCGGGGTTTGCCGTTGGCATAATATGCCAGTGTCGGCATCATATTTACGCCGAATTCCTGTCTTTTCGAAGTGTTTTCGAACCTGGGCATTGCCCAGTTGCCCATTTCAATAAGCCCTACCGTACCGTCGTAGAATTCCGGCTCATAGTAAGTTTGGTCAACAATGTCTTCGTCAAAGAGTCTTTGAATCTGGTTCAAAGCGTTAATTCCCGCCGCGCTGTTGAACGTGGCTTTCTTGTTATTCTTATCCAAAATTTCTCCGCCGTTACCCCACAGCCAGAAGAAGAAGTTAAACGCCGCCCAGTTTTTTCTGATTTCATACCTACCCGCTTCAAAAAACGGAACCGTAAAAACGTATTCGTTATGTTTTTTCTTGCCCGCCGCATCTTTGGCAAGCTTAATAATTGCATTGTAGCTGTTGGGTATAGTTTTCTTACCCGTCCATTTCTGGATTAAAGTCCGGTTATACGCCAAAGCTATTGTGTTTCCGTCGTGTGGCAGACCGTAGACTTTGTTGCCAAATGTAACGCCGTTCCAGCAGGATTTAACAAACTTGCTCCTTACTTTGTTTGCACCGTATTTCGCAAGGTCGGCAAGATAGCCCTTTTCGCCCAGTCCCGTTATGTAAACGTGATCCTGTTTGATAGCATCCGGAGCAGTTCCGCCCATGATCGCTCTTTCGAAAGCACTGTGAGTAATATCGCCGGGTGCTTCAACGTTAACAACAACTTTAGGGTTCTTTTTTTCAAAATCAGCCGCCGCCGAGAGTAAAGTCTGGTCGTTATTATCGCCCCAAACCGTGATTACCTTCGCATCCTTGGGTATTACCCTCGTGCTTCTCGCAGAACGGGCTGAAGATGTCGTTCTTGATGTTGTTCCGCTTGACGCTCCGCTTGCCCCGGATCCTTGAACAACGGAACTGGAAGTATTGGATGTGACACTTTCTCCGCTGTTGTCCTCTTCACTGCCGTCTCCGCTTACGTCCTCGCTGGAATCGTCTCCGCTTACCGGTTCAACATTGCTTTCATCTTCTTCTTCACCCGTGGATGTGTCATCTCCGACAATACTGTTTATTTCTTCATCCGAGGATCCTTCCTCGCCCGTATCGGGGTTACAAGCACCCAACACAACCGTCATAAGCATCGCAAAAACTAATAACAACGCAATTTTTTTCATCGCAACCATCCCTTTCAATGAATATAATTATTTGTAAGTATACCTTTAATTCTTAATATCTTTTTAAAGGCAACTAACCTGATTTTAACAGGCTCCTATACATCATATCACAAATATAAACGTTTTGCAAGCAATAATTTGTAGATTTCGTTAATTGTTTACAATTTGCTTTTCTTTTTTTCGGATAATCCTTAGTTCGCCAGTCCCGTGCTCGCCATATTTTTCATAAATCTGCCCTGCAAAGCGAGGAAAATAACAACTATCGGCAGTAACACCAGCATGGTCGCCGCCATTTTTATACCCGCGTTGAAGTCGATTCCGTCGAATGCGCTGGACAGCCGGTTTTGAACCTCTCTCAGCTGCATGGTCAATGTTCCGAGTGTAACATCCCGTATGTAGATTGACGGTTCAAAAGAATTGTTCCAGTGCCAAACCAAACACAGGATCGAATTAATCAGCACCGCCGGCATTGCGTTCGGAATAATTACCCTGAAATATGCCCCGAAGACACTTACCCCGTCAATCAGTGCGGCGTTTTCCAGTTCAGCGGGCAGCCCCTTATAGAACTGACGGAACACAAATATGATAAGCCCGCCGTTAAGCCCCATCGCAAAGAAGCAGGGCACGATTATCGGCAGGAAAGAATTGCGCCATTCCAGAACGTCGGAATACAGCATATAGTTCGGAACCACCAAGGTTTGCGGCGGTACGATCAATATGAACAAGATCAGCGCAAAAATGACACCCCTGAGTTTAAACTTTATACGCGCTATCCCGTAAGCGACAAAGGAGCAAAAAAACATTTGACCGGCAACCGAAAGTCCCACGATCCACAAAGTTCTTATCAGATACCGTTGATAGTCAAGCGCCTGATACGCATAAATATAATTGGCAAAATTAAACGAACGCGGCAGCCACCTGATGCTTGGGTTCAGAATATCCTGCGTACCCATCAAAGAGTGACCTATCATATAAAAGAACGGCGCAATAAAAATTATGGAAAGAGCGATAAGGATAAAATATTTCGGCACAACCCTCAGCTTTATGAAAAGAATTTTTGCTATTACCATAAGCTTCTTGGAGTTGGACATATCGCTTTGCAGCGCAGTCATGATCCGTCTGAACGCCCATTTCTTTTTCACAGATTTGGCAGCGGCTTTTTGCTGCTCTATATATCTTTTTTCGTCATCGGTTAGATTTTTGAATCTATTTCTCATAATATACAGTCCTCCTGAATATGATCGCTACTACACCCACGAATAAGAACGCCACAGCGAAATACAGCCAACCCATCGCCGAACCCAGTTCGTAATGGTTATAACGCATGGTTTTATCCCGGATCAACGCCGTTATCGGATTATCCAGACTACGGAAGCTGTCGATTACGGTATAAACCAGATTAAGGAAAATCATCGGCGAAAGCATGGGAAGCGTAATCTTCCACAGCGCATCCCAGCTGTTCGCGTTATCCACCATCGCCGCTTCGTAGTATGTGTCGGGGATCGCCTGGATACCGCCGATAAAAATAACTATTTGAACCCCGCTTCTCCAGAACAGACCGATAACCTGCATTAACAGTTCCTCCAGAAAAGTAGCCATCTCCATGTTCAGATAAAACCGTATGTACCTGAAAATGTTTTCCGGAACCTGCAATATGTTGCCCGCACCGCCGATTTGTTCCATCGCATAACCTGCACCCAGCAAAACCGGGAGGAAAAATATCAGTCTGAAAATACCTTTACCCGGAAGCTTCCTGCTCACCAGCAGAGAAACCGTTAACGATATAACCAGAATGAGCGGAACATTGATAAAGGTATTCCATATGGTGATAGCCAGCGCCGGAGCAAATTCCACAGCGGCATCTCCTGCTATCAGCGAAACATACTGCCCGAATCCGGCAAACTTCATTTGCAGACCTTCCAGATCCGTTATTTCTCCTATACTCAACATAAAAGATGTAACAAAAGGATACAGCATAAACAACAGGAAACCCAAAAGCCAGGGCAAGGCAAATAAATATCCGGTCATCGCCCGCTTTCTCTCCAGGGTAAAAAATGTAGTTTTCCTTTTCATCGAAATCTCCCTTACGCATCTAGTTTTCGGCGTTAACTGTTATGCCGGAATGGTGTTGAAGTCCATCGCTTTTATTTCGATGCCGTCAAAAGTGACATCCTTATCGGAATAATTCAAGTATACCTTTGTTCCGCTTTCGTATGTTATACGTTTCAGATCCTGCCGGACATCCTCAATCTTCATCATCTTCTCTTTCCACAATCCGGAAAGCCTGGTTTCATACATTTGATAGACATCGGCTATTTTATCATACCAATCTTCCGCTTTTGTGGCGAATAGCGAGGAGTAACTCGTTTTCAGATTAGGCTGATCATAGGTCAGTATATACGAGGGTATGAATCCGAATTCGATGGATTTTAGTGTCTGGAAGTCCACATCGTGCATCGAATTGAAATGCAGCCCGGAATAAGGCACGAAGCCGTGCAGCACCATCTGATAGAAAGGAACTTCCTCATCCGTAAACAGGAACTCATATCCCTTATTCGGAGCGTTGCGGAAAAAGTCGGCATATTTTGCCATATATATGTTACTGTAGCCGAATTTCACGCCGCCGATAGCATCCTTTGTCTGTCGGGCAAGCTCGATAAACACATCCTTGGAATCTTCCCGGTTCAGGGGTGCATTTTTATTATAATCAACATAAAGGAGTGTGCTTTCACTGTAGTATTGTATGGAATCCACACCGTATCCCTGCACTTTCCTGGCGGTTTCCAAGCCGCGGTTAAATACAGCGAAAGGACTGTACAAAAAGTCGCAGCGGTAATTTACGGAAAATCCGCCGGGATTTTTTATCGTCAAGCTATCGACATCCGAATTTTTCATTCCGTTCCTCGTACAGCCGAACAGGTTATCAACGGTAACACTTACATCTATATTGTTATTTTTCGCAAAGCTTGTAAGTTTCCGCAACCCGTTGACCCCGCCCGTAGAAGAATCAGGTTTGCGGTCATAATCAGGCCATCTCCCGTACCACCCTGCGGTAGACCATCCCTCCAGAACCGAATTGATGCTTTTTACACCCTTGTTTTGTAACGTGGAATATATTTTTTCCGCCTCCGGGAAGGTCGTGAGTTTTGTATACTGCTCGGTCGCCGAAGTTTCTTCGGTAAGTACGCCCATTACAAGTCTTATGTCTATCGGCATATTCTCCTGATCATAGACCGGAGATCTTCTTATCAGGTCATAGCTCTCCAAAAAATCTCTGTATTTTACAGCCATTCCCGAATAATCAGCATTTTCGCGCTCAAGGAAATAATACCTCATTGTGCGGGGCTGATTGGCTCTTTTCGGGTCGATAATATTATTGGTGTTGCCGTCCGAACGGGTTTCCTGCGTTGTGACCCGGAAATAAAAGCTGGCATAAGCGTAGCTGACATGGGTTGTTACAGGCGGTTCAAAGGTGATCGCCGCATTACTGTCGCCCTGCGCAATTACCGCAACAAAAGCATCCTTTTCGTGTTTTATCCCGAACACCGGCATTCTGATCGAGGTCAAATCTTCCTGTTCTTCTTCATCGTCCCAGGCACTCCAGCCTGTGTAGGTACTCATGCTGAGGATGTTGTTTGAGTATACATCGGATGCGAATCTTTTCGCCGCCGGAGCTCTAAATCTGTTGAAATGCGAGATCGCGCCGCACCCGTCCGGATAAAACACATATCCGTTGGTAGAATCGTTGCCCGCGCCGAAGAACGGCATTACATCAAACTTAAATATTCCGCACAACGCCGCAATCGCAAGATAGTCTATATATTCCTCCAGCGAAGTCAATTCTTGCTTGATCTCTTCCGCTCTTTCGGTCGGTTCCCCGTAATCTTCAAGCATATCCAGCAATTCGTCTACATAAATCATAAGACTGTCGTAGTTGTTCCGGTGGGTATCGCCGCTCAAATCTATAATACGCTGAGATGTCATTTCCACCTGAGTCCGGATAATTTCGGAATCTCTGTCCCCTCTGCCCCTGTACCTGTTGAGCAGGTTACCCGAAAGATTCTGAAGCCGGGTGACGGTTGATCTTAGATGTCTCTTTGCGTCTTCCACCTGGTCATAAATGTCATTAACATCCTCTTTAATCATGTCATCGGGAACACTGACATCAAGAAAATCTTTTCCCAGCTTAAAATCAACACAGAAGCTTATCCCCAGTTCGGCTATATCGTAGCTTATGCGAATTCCGTACTGTTCTGCGCCGTTCGTATTTTCCCCGAAACTCGGCGTTCCGTTTTCGTTAAAAATATCCTCTACCGTTATTTCCGCTAATTCGCTGATAACACTGGTATCATAAGTGTCCAGCCTGTCTTCGTTTACGTCGATATAGGAAAAAGAAACAAGAGATTGAAACTGGTCGGTCAGATTAATGGCGTAGTCTTCCTCTATATAATCGTCCTCGTTCGCCAGCGCGCGCCACAACTTCCCGGAACGCTTGTCATATACAGCCACATCATGTCTTTTTTTGCTCTCATGCTCGACATATATATACTTTTCATCTTCTCCTTCATATTCTGCCGCAAAGTCCTCTTCGGTATAATCGGTTTCTTCGCCGTATTCCTCATCCAAAACCGGCTCTTCGTCATACTCTTCGTTCAAGACCGGTTCTTCGTCATACTCTTCGTCTAAAACCGGTTCTTCATCGTATTCCTCATCTAAAACCGGCTCTTCGTCATATTCAATGTCAGGTAATCCATACTCAATATCGCTGCCGGGGTTTTCTTCGCTTTCTTCTAAAACCGCTTCAAGATACGGCAATTCGGCATGATAAAGCTCGAGATATTCAGATTCGGCTTTTTTGACATAATTCTTGCCGGCGTTGTTCTTCGCTGAAAAATCCGCCGGTTTAAACGCCGACAACTCCGAATCAAGGTCAAGCTCACCTTTATCGAATTGCGGCGGTGTCAGCAATCTGGACACTTCCGCGGAAGTGACCGCATTGGAAACCAACAGTGCGGTCGTAACTGTTACCACCAAAACTAAAGCTACCAAAGGTATCAGATACTTTTTTATTTTCACTAAAGTCATCCTTTCAAAAAACGATATTTTGCCTTTTTTATAATTCTCTGCCCATAATCGTTGTTTCTTTGTATATGTCCATTCCGAACGAGAATAGCTGGCTGACGATTATAACAAACAGGCAGATAATCAGCCATGTGCATATAACAGCGAATATGATCTTCACTACATTAAATACCGCCCGTCCGAACACATATTCGTTCATTACTTTCAGATTGGTGAATATAAGCAGATAACACCACACATACAAAAGCGTTACCAAGAAGTTGTGTATTCCCGCTTCTGCCTGAGTGAACACATTTGTCAGGAGTGTAATGGGCAGATAGCACACAAGGAAGGGTGCGAAAGAATAAAGGTTCGCCGCCACGGTTTCCTTGAAAGTCTGTTTGCCGTCGGCTATCGAGGTCATCGCGAAACCGATAAGAACCCACGAAACCAAAGGTACGAAGAATGTTATCAGTTCGCCGGTGAAATTAATATATATCGGGCTTGTAGAGAGCGGAAAATGTATGATAAGCCAATAAACCACCCTTTGTACCGCTATCAAGACAAACAGCAATACCAACGTCCATATTTTAACCTGACTTCGATTCTTTTTTATGTTGTTAAACGCATCTATAGGGTGAAATATTACCAACAGGAACGTTTGCAGAAAGAACTTTATACCGTGTTTATCATTTTCGGGCAGATCCCGGTTGGAAACCTTCTTAGTATACTTTGCCGCCTTGGAAATCAGGATCGCCATCGCAATGATTACCGCGATTAAAACGCCGACGACCACCAAAAAATAATCTTTGAAAAATTCCGTCCGAATCATCGCAAACGCTTCGGAATAGCCTCCTTGATCGTACGCGCTTTTGTATATATCCAACGCCTCGGAGTATTGCTCCTGATGCAGCAAAGCTTTCGCGTACCCAACCTCCGCCCACATATAAGACGGGTTCATATCCAGGGTTTTGCTCCAGGGTTCTAACGCTTTTTCGTAATCTCCGTTATGGAAAAGCGTAATAGCTTCCAATATATGACCCATGAACTCGGTGGGGGTAAAGACCTGTACCGACCCGGTGATGCTGTCCACGGCATACAGCTGATCCTTGGAATTGACCGCTAAAGCTGAAATGTCGTTAAAGTACCCTTTGTAGACACCCTTTCCGCCCATGGTCGCCAGATTGTTGCCGCGCTGGTCATATACATATATTATTTTATGAGCTTGATCACCGGCAAAAACCACGCCGTCCTTGTTTACCGCTATAGCACTAAATACGGGCAGCCGGTTATATGCTTCCTCATTGTTGTTTTCGCCGAAAGACTTGGCTTCATATACATTTTCACCCGACTGAGCCAGCCGTTTTATTTGTTCTGTCCTCTGAAAGACTGTAGTGGCGTATATTGTACCGTCACCGTTGGAGGTCATATTGGTATAATACGGCGGCATATCCCTCGGGATTTGTTTGAGGATTTCTTCGGACGCTATAAGTCTCAGCATATAATACAGGGGGTTAAAAGGATTCTTTATGGTTCCGAGGTAACCCATAAATTCTCCCCGGGCTCCAAGTATGGTTACACCGTGGTAGTCGTTTTCACTGAGCACATATATTATGCCGTAATCGTCGATATAGAGTTTTACGGGTTTGAAACCGACATCGGTGTCAAAGGATGGATCGTCGGGCTGAACAAATTCCTCGATATATATGCCGTTTTTGTCGAAATGAGCGATTCGTTCATTGCCGTAATCCGCAACAAAGTAATTGCCGCTCTTGCTGACATATATCCCTCTTGGCTGATTCAACCAGGCTTTATCATCCTTGTTTTCCTTACTGGGAACCTCCAGCGTTAAATTCATTTCGCTGTCGAATGACAAAATACGGTTGTTTCCGGTGTCGGCTATATAAATATTATCCTTTTCATCAATATAAATGTCCGACGGGGAATCCAACGGATCCGGAGTTCCGTCCCTGTCCACAGCGAGCAGAACATCGCTCACCGTATAAGTCATCGGCGTAAATTGTAAATATAGACTGTTTCCGGTCAAATAATAGTACGCGCTCGCCGAAAAGGAAAAACCCGCTATTGCCGAAATTATTATAAAAATCAAAACAATTTTTATGATTCTTTTCTTGCGGTTTTTGATAAGCAACCCCGAAACCTCCTCTGGATATTTAGAAACTAAAATTATGTAAATTTAAATATCCTACTTAAAAATCTATTTTATTCCGCTGTTGGACATGGTGTTTATAACCTTGGACTGCATAAAGCAGAACACTATTATAGTGGGCAAGGTCGTAAGCAGACCCGCCGCGGCAAACGCTCCGGCTCTCGCTACCTGTCCGGGCCCTCCCTGCAATAGCTGCAACGCCAGCGGCAGAGTTTTCATTGCTTCCCGCTGTATGTACAGCATAGGCCCGAAAAAGTCGTTCCAGCTGCCGACAAACGAAAAAACGATAGCGGTCGCCCATGCGGGCCGGGTCATAGGTATCATCATCTTGTAATACAGCCCCCAGGACGAGCAGCCGTCAATCTTTGCCGCCTCCAGCAAAGCATCGGGAACAACGTTGAAATTTTGTATTAGCAGAAAGATGAACAGTGAGCCCGCCATTTTGGGCAAGGTAAGTGCCCATATAGTATTCATCCATCCGAAATTCTGGATTATTATGTAGCTGGTAAGCTGTCCTGCCGGAGCCGCGAACATCAGAGTCGCAACGATTATCGTATAAATTTTGCTTTTAAATGGCAGTTTTAGCTTGGTCATAGCGAACGCGCCCATAGTACAGACTATCCAGGTCCCGACTACCGTTATAACCGAAACGGCAACGCTGTTGAAAATGTACCTGGTAAAAGGAACCTCGTTCCCTGACAACGCCAAAAACAATTCCGAAAAGCTTCGCAGCGTAGGGTTTCGCACAAAGAATTGAGGCGGGAACACAAACAGCTCGTTCAGCGGCTTGAACGCCGTGGACACAAGATAAACCAGCGGCATCGAGGTGAAGGCGACTACCCCCAGCACCAATAGATAAAGCAGTATCATCGGCACACTTATCTTGAATCTCTTTACCTTTTGTTCTTTTTCTTTTACCTTTTGCACTATAATTTCTTGTCGCATTTCTTCCATATCAGTTAATCATCCCCACATATAGAAAATATTTCGTTTTTCATTCCCCGTCCCCGGGACAGTGCGTATATCCGCCGATTCAATAAAACGGTTATTCGTCCTTAGAACCCAATACTTTCATAACAATACGCCCGAAAGCGAAAGTAACAGCGAACAGGAAGACGGCGACCGCCGAAGCATAGCCTAAATCCAGCCGTGTGAAAGCATAGTCGTTCATATACCCCACAATGGTCATAGCGGCGTTCTGCGGTCCGGGGTAACCCGCCAGTGTAAGCGGTATGTCGTTTACCGCGAAAGCACCCGCTATGGTTGTGATAGCTCCGAACAGAAGCATCGGTTTCATCATAGGAAGCAATATGTAAATAAGTTCCTGGAATTTATTTTTGATACCGTCGATCGAACCCGCTTCGAATATCTCCTTGTCAAGGTTTTGGAAGCCGGCAAGGAACGCCAAAAACCCGTTGCCCATTCCCATCCAGACCGAAACCACGACAGTGATAAATAATATTCGTTCGGGATCCCGCGTCCACAAAATAGGTTCGCTTATCCAACCCATATCGAACAGGAAGTTATTGACAAAACCGTAACGGTCGGGTGAGAAGAAATACAGCCACACGACCCCCATCGCTATTGCCGAAGTTATGGACGGAGCGTAAAACAGTAACGCAAACAGGTTTTTACCTTTTAGCGAATTAAGTATCCACGCTACCATAAACGAAACTACATAACCCAACGGCCCCAGGAATATCGCAAATGTAATCGTGTTTTGGAGTGCCGTTATAAAGATTTCGTCCTGAGTGAACATATAAATGTAGTTATCTATCGCGTTAAATATGGGGATGGGTTGAATAACGCTATAGTTTGTGGTACTCAAAACCAAAGCGACAACAACCGGCGCTATTGTAAAAATCGCAAACAACAGCGCAAAAGGAGTGAAGAAAGCGAGAGCGATCGCTTTTTCCGCCCGGGTGCTTCTTATTTTTGTATAACTTTTTGCCAAAACACATCAACCCTCTTTATTATTTTCTTCTCTTGCCGCCTCGAATTCCGCTCTTTTAGCGAATTCTTCGTTCTTCTTGACAAGTTCCAGATTTATACTCTTGACCACTTTTTCCAAGCTGTCACGGTAGTTTCTTTTTTGCACAACGACACCGACCCGGGCATTTTCCAAAAATCTCGGTGTGATATAACCGCCGATAACGTTGGGCATATCCCAATACCAATCACGCTGGGTAACGACCGCTTTTTTCAAGTTCGTTTCCCATGAAAGGTCGTCAAAGGATTCGAGGTTTGCGGAACACCATCTCGCTTCGGGACCTATTGCTGCGGTCATCTCGTTTGCATAACGTGTCTGAACATTCGACGAGGTATACCAATCCAGGAAGTTCCATGCCGCTTGCTTGTTATTACTTGCTTCCATTATTATCGCGCCCTGGGTGTTTCCGCCGTATGCACGGTTGATCTGTCCGTCTTCCTGTTCGATTCCGGGTATCGCGGCAACATCCCATTTGCCGGTTATCTCAGGGGCAGAAGCCGTTAGCATAATGAATGTGTTAAACGAACTTACCCCTATGGGTACTTCCCCGGTTCTGAACCGCATATAGAAATTAAGGTCAACCGGCATACCCTGTATCGTGTGCATTTCGGTAAACTGCTTAAACGCCATCAACGATTCCGGACGATCCAGAGCAGACTTCAAACCGTCCTCGGTGTAGTAGGCACCGCCGTTTTGCAAAAGCAGGGAATGGAATGCGGTGGGAACTGCGCCCGCTACTGCCGCTACCGCGCCGTCGTAATAAAAGTTCATGCTGTTCTTTTTGAGAATGGGTACAACGGTGGAATTAAGCTGATCCCATGTATTGGGAACGTTTATATTCAAGCTTTTTAATATATCCGTGCGGTAATACAACACATTAAAGTCCATGGTTTCAGGCAAGGCAAAAATTTTATCCTTGTGCCGGAACGGAACCATAATTCCCGGAAGAAACCTTTTGGCTACTTCGTCATATCCGTTCAGTTTTACCTCTTTGCCGTTAATTATTTCCGTAGAGCTTTTGAACGCCGTTAAGTCCGCGACACCGTCCCTTGTGCCGTATTCAAAGGGTACACCGGCTCCGGCTCCCAGCGCAACATCCGGCGCGGTTCCGGATGCTATCGCAAGCATAAGGATACCGCTGGTGGAAAATGCGCCGGCGGGAACCACGCTCATTTCAACATTTGTATTATATGTAGGGGAGAATTCTTCTTTTATTATAGACTGCAGCACTTCAGACCACTCTTTGGGACGGGATACCCACAATTCTATCTTTTCCGCCCCTTCGACATCGCCCGAGCTGACCATATCATATTCCCTGTAGAAAGACAGAAAGAAGTTTCTGAAAACCGAAACGATACGCTTCCATATACTCGAGCCGGAATCTACGGTTTTTGCCGACGGCGATTTTACCTCGATAAAATCAATTTCCATCGAACAATCCTGAAAATCCGAAATCCATTGCGCCATATTGCTTTGGGCATCGTTAAGCCCGCTTAGTCCTCTTGCGATAATAAACGGATCGGCTATCATCCTGTCGATTTGCAGCTTAGTCATTTTCAGCGTATTTATTGCGCCGGGTTTGCTGGTGGCGATACCGAGGATAACATTTATTTGGTCTTCTATCGAAGCACTTACCGAACGGAGATCGTCGATAAGTCCCGGAATTTTTACTTCCAGCCTGTAGTCAAAGTTAGTGTCCGGTTCGCCCGTCGTTATCTTACGGATTTTTTGCACAAGTTCGGCAAGCATATAGGAGGTCTTCTTCATTTCTATTATAACTTCGGTACCCTCGCCGCGCATCGTAGTCATACTTAGGGTATTATCGCCTTTGTTCAGCTTTACAAGATAGGGTTCGCCCGTCTCTCTGCTGACAATATCTCTTTCCGTCCAATCAGCCTTATCTATTTTGAAGCACAGAAAATCTTTGTGCGGGACTTCGCCGTTAATTTCTATTTTACGGTATACCGGCAGTCCGTTGGTATAGTCCTGATAATACCGCATGGAAAGTTTATATAAGCCATCCTGCGGGACATCCTTTATCGCCCATGTCACCGTGCTGTTTCCGACTCCCCACGATCTTGCTCCTATGGTATTATAAACGGTGTATCCCTCGTTAGGCGGATCACAGTTTGGGTCGTTGCTCGCCTGCGCTCTTAATGATGAATCAGATTTGCTCAGGGGCAGCTCGGTGTTTATTCTGAAATTAAAATCACCTGTATATTCGGTATAACCATTGCTTTTATATTCCGCCAGAGCTTCTTCGTAGCTTTTGTATTGTACCGGAGCCGCAAGCGAAACAGAGGACACCAAAAGGGGACCGCTGTTATAAAGGAATTCGATTTTATGTGTGCCTTTAGTAAGGTAAAAACGTAAATTTTCGTAATAATCGCCCTGACTGTCCCGCAGCCTTACCGACGACCAATCGCTGGCTTCTACCGTCGGCGGACGAACCTGATCTTTGAGCTCGTTTTCGCGAAATTCACTGTATTCATCCACGAACAACCTATGAAACGAGAAAATCCTCATTTCCTCAAATAACAGTTCCCCGTTGATGCGCAACGACCGCTGGGGCGGCATATTGCTCGCGCGCAAGGGCAGATACTCAAGTTCTATGTTGTAAAAAGCGTCTTCCGGAACCGTTATATCCCAGGATAACGACTCCAGATATTCGTTGCTCCAGTTTATAACATCTTTACCGTCTTCGGATTTTTGTACCTGATTTCCCCGCCGGGGGGTAGCCGCGGCATTTGTTACGCTGCTGGTAATTTTTTCGCCGGCATAATCCTTTGCGTTCGCATCAAGTTCGGTTATATCACGCAAATAATCGGTATAGTACACAAAATCCGTAACTATCGCTTCCGGCGGATTGTCACCGTAGATTTGTTCAAACAAAGACAATGCTTCGGCATCCGCTTCAAAAGAAAACGGCACACTTAATGAAAGCACGGAAAACATCAATAAGAAACAAATAGTTCTTATAACAACCCCTTGGGATAGATTTCTTACTGCCCTTAAACCGCCGTTATTCTTTTCTTTTTTTCTTTTCATTATGATCAATTACGCCCCTTTGAAAAATACTATATATGATAAATTATGCTTTAACCGCAAACACTATCCGAGCCGGATCCTGCGGAACGTTGTTTTATACATAATACGCCGTCAGTGTGGTAGCCGCATTCTCCTGGAACATTTGACCGTTATAATAATTATTACCGGTCGCCGAGGACTTCCAATACGAGAATGTAAAACCTGTCTTTTTAGGAACCGGGAGACGCATATCATAGCCGTGCGGTTTTTGAATGACACCGCCGCTCATATCTTCCAACGCTCCGCCGGAGAGGTTTAAAGTTAAACTATAGTTCGCTGTGGAGGATGGCACAAAATAAGCGGTAAGCGACGAGACGGCGTTTAACTCAAAGAATAGACCGGGATAATATGGCTTGTTGTCTGCCGATGAATACCAATACTTGAAAGTATGATTATCCCTTTTCGGTTCCGGCAAACGCATCGCATAACCGTGCGGTTTAAGTATTGAAGAGGGAGAATTCGTTCCGCCGCCAAGATTTGCGCTTAAAGTGTAGTTTGTGACGGAAGACGGTACCCAATACGCGTTGAGTGTTGCATCCGAGTTCAATTCAAAGACCTGACCGGTATAATATGCCCTGTTATCGACCGGCGAATACCAATATTTAAATGTGAAATTTGTTCTCACGGGTGTTGGAAGTGTCAGCGGTACATCATGTGTTTTATATTGAATTTCAGGGGAAACGCTGCCGCCCGAGGGATTGCAAACGATCGTATATATGCTGGAACTGCTCGTAGTAAACTTAGCCTGTAATGTCCTGTTAGCCGTTGCAGGGAAAATATAAATAGGACCTGTATTATTTATCTTACTGCCATTCTCGTACCAGCCGTCAAAATTATATCCGGAACTTGGCGTGGCGACCAGGTTAACATTAGGCTGCGTATTTTTCACATATATTCCGCTTCCGGTGACCGTTCCGCTCCCTGACGGCGAAATTGTCGCGTTAATATTCACAATCCCGTTAAAATCAACCACCATATATGACATATTTGCCGCAACCGAAGAGCCTATTCCTCCCATGAAACGATAATAATTCGGTGTTAGTGTTCTTACATATGTATTGTCCATCGGATATGGGCGAATATGACTCCATGCCCCCATATCACTATAAGTACCATTCAATGCGGCAGGATCAACGATTGTAAAATAAGGGTAGCTGGGGTCAACATTCATCCAGTTTGTGACCGGTACAATGGCTCCGCCCGCGAATACATATCTCGCACCGCTTAACGTTCCTACATATGTACCGTTTTTCGGGTATTGACGCACATGACTCCGCGGTCCCGTATCGCTGTAGGGGCCATGTAATACAGCAGGATCTACTATCGTGAACCGTGGGTGCTGCTCGTTTATATTAGCCCAGCTCGTCACCGGAATGGGTGCATCCCCCGTGAATATAAACCTTGCGCCGTCTACCGTTCCCACATATGTTTCATTTAAAGGATATTGCCGTACATGGCTGAATGAGCCTGTATCGCTGTAGGTTTCCAGCGCGACATGATCGACTATCTTAAACTGGGGATCCGGCTCGTCAATATTATTCCAGCTCGTCACCAAAATGGGCGCACCGCCCGCGAACACATATCTTAGCCCGCTTGTGACTCCCACATATGTACCGTCCATCGGATATTTTCGCACATGACTGAACCGTCCCGTATCGCTGTAGGTTTCCAGCGCAAGATGATCGACCCATGTGACCGGCGTTCCCGTCGGCCATCCGCCGACATGATCCCAGTTTGTTATCGGTATGGGCGCACCGCCGGCAAAGCGGTATCTTTCAGAACCTGCAACTCGAACGAAAGTGCCGTCTTTCGGGTATTTACGCATATCATCCAACTGGGAGCGCGTGATCGGCAGACTGTAGGATTGTAAAACGTTTACATTAGCCCAGGATACCACGGGTATCGGCGCACCGCCGGCAGCTATATAATATTCATTGTTATCGGTGACCCTTAGCAGCGTTCCGTCCACGGAATTCTGCCATGTTTCATGCGCTTTTTTCACTGCTTTATAGATATTGAGCCTGCCGCCGGTAACGCACTTTCCGTTAAAATGAGCATTTTTATCAACGGTGTTTAGTATGAACCGTTTGATCTGCGCCGCGGTAAAGCTTTTATCAATGCTAAGGATCAGCGCCGCCGTTCCCGTTACCATGGGAGTGGCCATGGATGTTCCTGTTATTGCATGATACCTATATTCAAAATGTTTTTTGTCTGGATCGCTAATAACCGGCGCACTTGGACAGGTTTGTTGGTTGACAAGGCTATTGCAATTATTACTAGTATATGTACTAATGATTTTTGTTCCCGGAGCGAAAAGGTCAACTTTATTTGCGCTGTAATTTGAATGATCTGCCTTTCTATCTTCAGCTAGAGTATCATATCCTATGGTTTGTGAGCTTCCCACAGTTATTAAATTATTTAACTGAAACGCAGCGGGATAAACGGGGAAATTGTCGATATTATCATCATCATTTCCCGCTGCGCAAACAACCAAGCCTTTGTAGTTTGTTATCGCGGCTTGCAGCGAGTTTATTGTGCTTTGAGGGTTCCATGAACTTAACGGATATCCACTGCTGATATTGGCAATGGGTATATTATATATAGCGCAGTGGCTTACCGCTTCGGTCATTGTAGAAATGTTGTCAGCAGTTTTTAAAGCAACAAGGGATACCTTCCAGTTAACGCCGGTCACGCTTAGACTGTCGTCTGTCACTACATCGTTATTTCCTCTTGCGCCAACTATCCCCGCTACATGGGTGCCGTGACCGTCTATATCGTTAGCGTTATCGTTATCACCCACAAAATTCCAATCCAGACCTATATGCAGGTTATACTCAAAGTCCGGATGGTCATAATATATGCCGGTGTCTATTATGCCGACCTTTACGCTTGTGGAGCCTTTTGTTATATCCCAGGCTTCTTCAGCACCAATGCGTTTCAAATAATCCGATTGTTTGCCAAGATTTTCATTTATCTGGTGCTCTTTTTTATAATAAGTATCGTTGGGCGCCGCATTCAGCTTGCCGAAGTAATTCGGTTCCGCGCTTTGGATAATTTCGCGTTTTTCCAGTTTTTTGATTGCGCTTAAAACCTCTTCCTTACCTTTATTTCTCAGCTCGATCAAAAGTATTTGCCTGAAATTTTCAAAATCCAGATATTCTATATCCTTTATATCTATTTCTTTTTTGATATATGTCAGATCTCGGACCCCGGCCGGGTTGATTTCTTTAAAATCCTCAATCGTATATTCCTTATTTATTTCGCTGTTAGCCCTGTTGATAACGACGATAACGGCATCGTCGGCAAAATCGTCTTTTAGGGTCGCGTAGCAATAAATCTTCTCGTCTTCTTTATACGAAGATGTTTCCTCGTAGGGAATATCTTTTTCCGCATTAATAGTGTGAGGAAACAACATCACACAAATTGTTAAAATTATTAAAACACTTATTAATCTTTTCATATTATTCTTCTCCATATTCTTTTTCGCAATATTCCTCACATTGCTCTTCTGCAAAGCAATATATTTTCGTTATTCCCTCAATATCGCTCTTTTTTACCTCTACATCATAACCATAACCTACAACAACAGCCATACCCATATAATGTTTGTGAGCTTTTATACCTACATATAATTCATTTCCCTTCCTTACCAGCGAATCCACCCACAAATATTCACTAATGTGCCTGTTTCCTTCCAGCATCATTCCTGATGCGTTTAATAATATATTAACACGTTCATCAAAATAAGATTCTTCAACTTTCTTAGATCCATTTACATGCTTTCTTATATCATTTTGTGTCATCCTTCTGCTTGTTTCAATGTTGTCATACTCCGTTCTAAATTTTCTGTATAACACGGTAGGACTTACCGCTTTTTTGTTTTTTTGTTTTTTACAATTAAGAGAGTAATAATCAAGAAAACCTTCTTTATACAACACCCCTTTAAATGTTTTTAAAATGTTCACGCTCATGGCTCTGCCATATTTTACCATTCCCGGCCTGGCAAGTCCCCGATTACATTCATTATGACAAACTGAGTGTCTCCATTCAGCTCTTCTGAACGGTATAGCCGTACCCTCCGGCATATAATCAACCTGGGTCATTTTCATGTGCAAAAAATCATCCTTGCTGATCTTAACAGGCTTAACGGGCTTGTCGGTTTTGACCGGCGTTTCGCTTTGCTTGGACTTTTTCGATTTCTTTGACGATTTCGATCTTGAAGTTTTAGACTTGTCAGTTTCAACCGTGTCGGAGGATGTGTCAATTATCACGGACTCTGCTTCTGAAATATCCTCGCTGCTTTCTTCTTCATTTTCCGGATCTGACGATAGCTCATCTAAGCTTGTTGCTTCACTGCTTTCCTGCTCGCTGTAAAATATTTCCTCTTCTGATTCCGGATCCGGATCCGAATCCGGCGACGTTCCTCTGTTCGTCCCGGTACAAGCAAACAGTATTGTGGTAAGCATCAGCAATATCATCAATACAGACAGTTTTCTCATGGAGACCTAGCCTTTCTTTAACACGGAGTATATTTTACATTATATAATAAACATTTTTTAATATCAACAATATTTTTATTTCATTTTCCTTCTATATTTCATTTTTATATATTAGTTTTTATAGTACTCTTTTTCCGTAAAACTATATATTTTAGTTATTCCCTCAATGTCGCTCTTTTTTACTTCCATAGAATACAGGGGACTCAAAATTTCACGAGAGGCGAACATACCGTCATCCGGCAGCAAACTCGTTATTCCTATATATAATTCATTACCTTTCCTTACCATTGAATTCACATAAAAGGACACATTAACATATTTATATTCCGGTACAGCTTCCGATACATTCAATATTATATTTGCATATTTTTCGAAATGAACTTCTTTTAAATTTTTTCTTTCATATGGATATTCTCTAAATTCATTTTCTGGATATGCTTTCACTTCATTTTCCGTCATTTCTCTTTCATTATTGTCTCTAAATTTCATATACCATACGAAAGGACTTACCGCTTTTTTGTTTTTTTGTTTCTTACAATTAAAGGAATAAAGACCAAGAAAACCTTCTTTATACAGTAACCCTTTAAATGTTTTTAAAATGCTCACCCTTGCGGCTCTATCATATTCCACTTCCAAATTAAGTACCGGATTACATTCATTATGACAAAATGAGTACCCCAAGCTAGCTCTTTTAAACGGTATAGCCGTACCCTCCGGCATATAATCAATCTGGGGCATTTTCATTTGCAAAAAATCATCCTTGCCGATCTTAACGGGCTTAACGGGCTTGTCGACTTTGACCGGCGTTTCGCTTTGCTTGGACTTTTTCGATTTCTTTGACGATTTTGATCTTGAAGTTTTAGACTTGTCAGTTTCAACCGTGTCGGAGGATGTGTCAATTATCACGGACTCTGCTTCTGAAATATCCTCGCTGCTTTCTTCTTCACTTTCCGGATCTGACGATAGCTCATCTAAGCTTGCTGCTTCCAAAAAAACGAATCCCCATTTACTTTCTTGTTTTACTGCAGCGATTTCATTATTAAAATTATCAGTTTCTTCAAAGATAAAAGGGATAACTATAACTCCGTTTCCTTTTATGAACCCCGCTTTTCCATCCTTTTTTGCTGAATATATTTCTTGCGGTGAATAGTTCCGTTTTTGCAAAACAGGGTTTTGCGCTCCATACTCATCTGTATAAAATTCTTTATAATCATAATACTCATATTTTTTAAAATTTTCTATGATATAATCATATTCAAGCGGAACTAAAAGTTTGTCGCCTTTACTTATTCCGTATTTCACGTTATCGCTTCGTGTGTAATAAAGAAAACCATCGTCACCTTTTTCCGAATTTTCAGCGGAAACCACAACAGTTTCTTCTTCAAAAGAATGATAATCGTTAATGGAATAGTGACCGGATGATCCCCCTTTGTTTTTTTCTATATCCCAAAAATATTCGGTTGCTCCACCGTGTGCCGTGTGTATCCCTTTGTTATATTCTATTCCGCCATCATAAGTAACAAAAGCATTCTTTGAATCAGAACCGGGTATGATATAAAAACTATGCCCTTTACAAACGGAACAATAATCGCTGTATTCATATTCTATCGGTATTTTTACATTTCCGTTTGCATCTATAGCACCATGTTTCCCATCTTTTTCAATCATCCATAGCCCTGACCAACCTATCGCTTGCATATTGTCATAATCATAAGTTGGTTTCGTATGCCAATATAAATCATGCGTGCCAGCGACTTTTTCGGCGTTCAAATTCTGACTTTTTACCGAACTGCTTTCCTGCTCGCTGTAAAATATTTCCTCTTCTGATTCCGGTTCCGGATCCGGATCCGGCGACGTTCCTCTGTTTGCCCCGGTACAAGCAAACAGCATTGTCGTAAGCATCAGCAATATCATCAATACAGACAGTTTTCTCATGACAGACTCTCTTTTCTTTTTCACAATTATGCTAATACTGACCTAGAGGAGCATCTGGAGTATCTGTAATATCTGGAGTATCTGTAATATCTGTAATATCTAAAGAATTATGTTGAGTTAACGGTGAAGAAAGCCGTTTTGTCGCAGTGCCGGGCTTTCTTCACCGCTGATAACTAACCGGTAGTGTTATTCTTGCTTCGGACCCTCTGATCCGCTGCCGCCGTCTTCTTTTCCGGTTTTATTTTTTTGGATGAGAAGAAATGCAGCGATACCTCCGCCGATGACTACGACCGCAATTATAATTATCGCGATTATCATTCCTGCGGGATTATTGTTCTGCGGCTCGGAAGAAACTTCTTCTTCGGATGATGGTTCTTCGCTGGATTCGGGTTCGGATTCATCCTCGGGTTCAGGATCGGGTTCTTCGTTAATTTCGGTCACCGTCAGGGTTTTGTTTTCCCCGTCAAAGACGGCCTCGACCATTTTTTCTTCACCCTGCGCAAGATTCAAAACGTGTTCGGCTGTGATTTCGTCGCCGGTGTCCACATCCAGAATAGACATTTGATGTTCTCCGGGTTCCACATCCGGGAATATAAACCAACCCTCATCTTCGGTAACGGTTTCTTTCGGCTCGGAGCGCAGTATCAGGGTAGCGCCCGCCAGCGGCTGACCGTACTGATCTTTCAAATTACCTGCGACAACTCCAAAGTCTGCGAATTCGCCTTCTATTTCTTCTATATAAGGCTCATCAAAGTTATCGTCTGTTTCTTCTACATCGTCTGTATATTCTTCTCCCTGTCCCTCCGAAGAATCACTGCTGGGTTCCTTGACGACCGGTTTTGGATATGGTCTATAAATTCTGAGCGTAGGGGGTCTGGAAACTCTGATGCCGTCTATTTTGTACGGTAAATACAATAATTTGGAATAATCGGTATCCACTATAAACCCGAGCGAATTAAGGATTCCTCCCCAACCGTTAGTAGGGATATAATCTCCGATTCTGACATACAGATATGAATCCCCGGAACCTCTGAAGTCCCTCAAATCATAGTAAAATGTCCGCGGATACGGGTGCATGGTAATTTCAGATTCCGGCGGCATTCTGTAAATATCCATAAATTCGCTGCGCCGGGGTACGCTGTCCGAGGGCGGCTTGGACTCATCATAAGAGCCACCCGCAATCTGAACAAGACAATCTCTGTTATCGACGTTCATAACCAGTGTCGCATCTCGCCGGTCATTATAAGGGATACGGTAAATAACCTCATCCAGACCGTCCATGAAGCGGAAATTATCAAATTCTTTAGTCTGTCCGCCGCCGCTTACCAGATATTTATATTCCAGATTTCCGGTGGGGACAAAGTTAAAGGACTTGAATTGAGTTTCCAAACTCCGGTCAAATATCGGGAAGTCATAATATGCTACAAAGATACGGTGCAAGCTTCCGCCGGCGCCGTCGGACGTCGTCTTGTCGGCAAACCGGACATAAAGGAATCTTTCTCCCCTGTCAATAAAAGGTTTTATGTTAAACTTTCGGTCGTGTTCGGATTGTTTTTGCGGATTATCCAATTCGATGACATTGGAGCCGAGGAAAAGCGGAGCAAACGTTCCGTCTGACTGGTTTTTAACAGGTTCGTTATTTTTCGTGCTGCCCGCTATGTGGATATGGTAATCTCTTGATATGGTCATAACCAGAACGGCTTTTCCGCCGGCGGCATCTACCTTTGCTTTAGTTTCGAGCGGTATTCTGTAAACGATATATTGTCTGCCGTCAGCTATACGTTCTCCTTCCGCTCCTTCATAGCGAACCCAGGTTTCTTCGTTCAGGTATATTATCGAACCCGGAGTTCCCAGTCTTCCTCCTTCCCAGTTATCCCTGTCATTTTTAGCGAAATACACACCATTCAGCGCAGCGGAAGTTCCCGCAGTAAGTACGCCGAAAACCGATAGTAACACTATCACCGTTATAAAAAGAGCAGCTGCTTTTTTCAATGTTTTCATCTTCTTCCGCCTCCTGTCTTAGCAAGATGTTCTCTTTGTAATTCCAGAAGCTGGGTAAAAGAAACAAATTCCACGCCGCCCGGCACACGCACATCCGCCATATCCCGGACATAGACCCAATTCCTGAGTACTCCCATCGGAGCTTCGTTTTCGGTAAGTCCCTGGAAAGCATAAAATTTGGGCGATCTGCCGTTATGGTTTTCAATTACTCTGTTCATTTCGTTTTCAAACTGCCGGGTTGCGGTTCCGTCCGCAAGCTCTATCTGCTTGACGACAAATTTGTTTTTATTATACAATCCCGGATCCGGTCTTTGTACCGGACCTTGCACCGTTGCACCAACCAGAGCAGGCATATTTTCGGCATACATCTGCGCAAAATCCTTGGTAAACTGTGCGTTGCCGTTCCATATAGTCATACTCCTAAGACCCGCTCGGGACATATAAGAATTTGAACGCTTCAAATAACGCTTAAATCCTGTGTATTTACTCAGCGCAGCCGGATTATCGGCATATTTTTCCTGGCCCCAAACGGTCGGGATCAAGAAACCGGCACCCGATGGACTCGCAACAAAGCTGTCTGTTTTCGAAGCAGTTTCATAATACCAGTTGAGCATTTTCGGTCCTACGTCGATAAGCAGCGGCGATATTGTATAGCTCATCGGGAATTCACCCCTGAACGGATCATGCCACAGCTTATGCATACGCTTTTGATAGTTGTTGAGACTGTCACCGCCATCAGAACCCATTACAAGTGCGACATACGACTTGTTTTGAAGTTTTACTTTGCTCTGGGATTTCGGTTTTTTAATTTTATCCTTATAGCCCGCATAAACGCTCACATTTTGAGCATCGTTTGAACGCAGGGTTACAATACCGTACTTTGTTCCGTCCTGTGAACCGGATATATGCTGTCCGTCCGGCCATTCGCCCAATACTACGCCCTGACCTTCCGGCATTCTCTTAAGGAACGATTCTATAAGCACACTATCCCTCGGAAGCGACGGATCAAGATTTACGACCGGCGCATTAATCGCTATCGCATAGTCACGGATATGATGTCTGACATTCGGGGAAAGGTTAACCAGCACACGATCGGTAAATGTGTCAAGGTACTCGTCAATCATATATTCATAAATTTCCCACTTGTCATAAAACTTTCTGCGCATATCCAAGACTGTTTTAAATCTATGTCTTTTAATCAGTGCTTTCATCTTTTCGCTTTTAAAGAGGGTGTCGTTAACAATGATCGCGTTTTTTATCCCCGCAATGGAAGTAGCGATATTCAAGGTATCCTGAACGTTGACATTCCGGTCGTCATAGATAATTATCCCTTTGATCTCTTTCGCGTATTTTGTTATAAGCGAATACGGCTCTTCGGTTCTGAAGAACTTCAGGTCAAGATCGCTTTCCCATGCCTGATATTTAAATTCCGGCGGATGTTCGGTAAGAAAGATGCGCGGCTGCCGTTTATTAACGATACCTTGCAAGGATACGAACATAGATCTTTCCGCCGCGTTAAGTTTTCCGTAAGCTATGTAGTCCAGAACTTCCGCCGGGGTTTGAGTTTGCGGCAGAAATTGGTTTGCGTTCCAGTTAAGCATACCGTTGCTGTCCCACAAGCCTGAACGCACCGTTATGGTTTTCGGAAGCGCCGGAAGTCTTTTCGAAGACGCTGCAGGCGCAGGACCGTTCACAATTTCCATGGTAACGGCATTCACGGATACTGCATCCGGATTAAACGCACTGAGCTCCAGCGCCCCCGGTTCTCCGCCTGGCGCAATTACAGGAATTTCGGAACCTGTACTGCCGTAATCATTATTTACGGCACTTCCAAACGAAAACGCAACGGCACTCACGACAACAGACAGAATCAAAATTGATTCCACAGCCATCAAAGCAGCGTTGCGTCCTTTGATTTTAGCTTTTAGCATTCTTGTGATTTTCATAAAATCAAAACCTCCTAATATAAAAAAAGTATAGAAACACAAAAATATAATAAATATAGAGAAATTTCGACAAAAAAACGACCGGAAAAATATTAATCCCCGTTTTTAACATATATGTTTACTATTACAATTTGATTATACTTTATTTTGTGCATTCTGTCAATAGTATTTGATGAATATTTTTTGCATTTTAAAATTTATCTTTATTTTGTTTACTTTATTGTGTTTTTCCGCCTTTTTACTCCCGAATCCGGTTTAACGGGAATTTCTTTTTTACCAATATCTGCAAATATCGCCTCCGGATTTTCTTCCCCCCCCTGTTCACCCTGCTCTTCTTTCAATTTTGCGTAATAGGGATCGCTAACGTGCCTAAGGATGCCCGGAAAAGAATTGAAGCATACGGTGAACCATAAAAGAGCGGGGACGATTAAGATTACCAACACCATGCTGAGCGGAAGAAAAAGCCATATACCAAATAGGATCAAAGATATAAACAACCCCGTGATTATATTCGGGCGCAAGCATATAACCGAAAGCAGGAAAGAGTTTTTAAGTATGTTTTTTATACCCAAGTCGGTTGAAACCAGCATAAGGTAAGCGTAAAAATGCATAAAGACAAACATTATTGCAACTGCAAGCGAAATTACAAACAGGATATAATAAAAAACCCCGCCGTTCGCCGTCAGATCATCCGCCGCCGGAATCAGATTGTAATAAAACCATACCGCCACGCCAACTATAAATATAGCGGCAACATCCAGCAACCCGAACAGAAAAGCCCGCTTGAAATTCTTTTTGAACACATCAAAAAAATCCCCCGCGATAAAAACCGGCTTTTCCCACGATAGGTTGCGCAGTACAAAAGTGAAGCCGGCGAATGCGGGTCCGATTGTGACGACCGGAATGCAGCAAACCAAAAATAACAGATTTATTTGAATCAGCTTAAAAAACTTTCTGCCGAGCAAGATAAAATAAAGGAAGATCCGTTTTTTTTGCGGTTCGTCCTTATCCACACCTGCTCCCGGCTTTTCATAGTTGAGTAAACCACCGAATAATTTTGACACACCAAACTCCATTCTCAACCGGGCGAAATCAAGAAATTAGATATTAATAAAAATATGTGCCGGTCGATACTTTTTTATAATGACTTTTGAAACCTCTTTTATGCAAATCCGCACTTAAGATGTTCAAATTAGGTTTTAACGATTTCCTTATTAACATTATTATACGCATTTATCCTAATTATAGCGTAACATACAGCGCCTTCGATGTCAAGCACTCCGTAATGTTATGTTATAGTACAATATAATTGTAGAGAATCTGATACAAAAAGACTCCCGCACGTTTTAGTGCGGGAGTTCTTTGTAGTTATGTTAATCTATTTTGATTAGCATAATCCTATCTGATTAAAAGTGCCTTAGATGCTCCGGACCATGCGCTTCTCACAACTCTGCCTGCGATGCGTTTGATCGCGCGGGCTCTGAATTGATATCTTCTGCCCTTTCTGAGGTTCTTGGTCGTGAAGCTGTTTGCTCCGGCTTTCTTGGTCGTTCCGGTTCTCGTCCACTTGCCCTTAGCTCCGATCCTCTGTTGGATCTCTACCGTTACGCCGTTCTGCTTCTTCCAGCTTACTCTGGCTTTACGCTTGGAACGTGTCGCTTTCATCTTTGTAGGTCTTGCAGGGTTGCTTTCGTACCTTGCGTACAGCGTTACGTTTGCCACGATGTTGCGGCCGAAGTTGAATTGCGAGCCGCCGGTGTTGGAGGTGAACCATCCGACAAAGGTCTGGTTTTTCTTAGCCGGGGGATTCGGGTTCGTTACCCGTGTGTTGTTATTTACGACCTTTCTCAGGTTTGTAAGATTGCGTGAGCCGTCCATAAAGTTTACGGTCCAGGTTATCGGTGTCCAGCGTGCGAATACCGTTATGTTAGCGTTAACTATGGTTGCCGCTGTTACCTGGGTTCCGCCGGTCAATGCGGTAAACCATCCGGCAAAAGTGTGGTTTGCTCTGCTTACCGTCGGGAGTGTACCTATCGCTGTTCCGGACACAACCGTTCTTGCCGATGGATTAGGTACGCCGTTACCGTTAAAGGTTACGGTGCGGTTTACCACAGGTATGTTTTCCCAGATCGCCCAGAAGCTCATATTCTCGGTTCCCACTGTTACTTCGGTTCCGGGTGCGTAATCGGTTCCGGTTCCGTCTGCCAGGGAGTTCCAGGTTTTGAACTGCTGTCCGGCGGGTGCGGTCATGCCTGTGGATGTCGGTATTGTGAACTTTTCGCCCTCTTCAAGGTCTGCCTGAGTGGGTGCTGTTCCCGTTCCGCCGTTCAGGTTATAGGTAACGGTGTACTTAACAACCGAAACATCTTCCCAGATCGCCCAGAAGCTCACATTCTCGGTTCCCATTGTTACTTCGGTTCCGGGTGCGTAATCGTCTCCGGTTCCGTCTGCCAGGGAGTTCCAAGTTTTGAACTGCTGTCCTTCAGGTGCGGTCATGCCTGCGGCCGTCGGTATTTCGAACTTTTCACCCTCTTCAAGATCTGCCTGAGTGGGTGCTGTTCCCGTTCCGCCGTTCAGGTTATAGGTGACGGTGTACTTAACAGCCGGGATATCTTCCCAAATAGCGTACAACGTCAAGTCTTCTGCGCCCATTGTAACTTCGTCACCGGGAGCATAAGCTGTTCCGGTTCCGTCGCTTTCGGTGTTCCATTCTACGAACTGTTTGCCTTCAGGTGCGATAATTTCTTCTATGCCTGCTGCCGTAAAGGTAAATCCTTCTTTCAAAGCATCCTGCAACGGCACAATGCCGGTTCCGTCATTCAGGTCATAAGTTACATCATATTCCGGCAAATCTTCCCAAACCGCGAAAAGCGTGAAGTTTGCACCTGGCATTATGAAGGTTGTTCCGGCAGCATATTCTTCGCCTTCACCGTCAGCCTGATCGTTCCATCCGGCAAATTCCATTCCGGCAGGTACTTCGAACGGGTTGTCGGGTACGAGTAATACTTTGCCTTCAAGTACTTCTGTTGTAACTTGATTGAGTTCCGGATCACATTCGCAGGGCTCTTCCCCACATACATCGCAAGGTCCTTCAGGACATTCGCAAGGTTCTTCCCCGCATACTTCGCAAGGTTCGTCAGGACATTCGCAAGGTTCTTCCCCGCATACTTCGCAAGGTTCGTCAGGACATTCGCAGGGTTCTTCCCCGCATACTTCGCAAGGTTCGTCAGGACATTCGCAGGGTTCTTCCCCGCATACATCGCAAGGTTCATCAGGACATTCGCAGGGGTCTTCCCCGCATACATCGCAGGGTTCTTCATGCAGTACAGATGCTGCCACACCGAACATTTTAGAGTTGCTGTCGTTGATGCTGACTATTTCCGCCCAGCCTTTGACAACATTCATAAGATCTCCATAGTTTGCATCCAGTACTAAGTCATAGGTATCGGCATTTTCATCGAGCCATTGTGCATAAAGGGTCAGATTTGCGTCAGGCATTTTTATTTCCGCGCCTACCGCATACGCTGTGCCCGTGCCGTCGGCTTCGGTGTTCCAGCCGTTGAATACTGTGTCTGCGGGTGCTTCGACATCTTCATCAACATCTTGAAGTATAAACAAATCATCTTTATACTTTTCTGTTTCTTCCGGAGCATCTCCGGTTCCGCCGTTAAGGTCATATGTTACCGTATGCGGATCCTTTGCTTTCCAGACAGCATACAGACTAAGCGCATCGTTGCCCATTGTTATTTCTGCACCGGGTGCGTATGCCGTTCCGACTCCAAGACCGTTTTCGTCGATTTCATCGTTCCATTCTACGAATTCCATCATTTCATCCGGATGTGAGAAGCCATCAATTTGTGCCGCAGGGAATTTTTCGCCTTCAGCGCGGGGAACTTCTACGGGTATATCGCCCTCAGCGCCGTTAATGTCATAAGTAACCTCAAACTCGTCTCTTTCTTCCCATCTTGCCCAGACATTCAGGTTATCCTGTCCGCCGCCCGGATTTATAATTGTTGTGGAGTTTATCGGGCTTCCGCCTTCACGCTGATTGTACCAGCCGATAAATCCGTAGCCGGGTCTTCTTTCGGGAGTCGGGAAGAATTCTCCTAACGCCGCTCCTCTGTTAAGCTCTATAACCTCGGGTTCAATCTCGTCATAATCAAGATCGAAGGTAACCGTGACTTTTTGCGGGCTCCAGAGAGCGTATATTTGCTTTCCTTCCCAAGTCAGGCTGTCGAAATCAAACTCTTCGGTAAACTCTTCGTCCGCATACCATTCAACAAAGTCGTTGAACGCTTTGGTGGGATCGGGAGTCGGTCGGACAACTTTGTCACCCTCTTGAACAAACACAGTAGAGGGGGCTAAGCTTCCGGCATCGACAAAGTTGATCGTGAAACGCTGGTTCCGTCTTACGGTTATCTTATAGGTATTTACAACATCCCCGTTTTCGGACGTTACCCTTACATCGAAATTATATGTGCCCGACTGCGTCATCGCCTTGCTTCCGAGATCCGCCGCATTTATCGTCGCCATCGAACCGTCGGTTACTTCCGCATCAATATTAGCCGAAGTTACGCTTTGCAATACAGCTATGAAATATCCGTCGGGATCCGGTTCTGCATCGGGTACAAAATTGTCGAACGAATTTCCGTTAACCGTCAGTGCGGATAAGGTTGCTACATTATCCTTTTCACGGATTACAGTTATGGTGTAAACGGCAGGTGTGCCGCTTTCTGTAAATATGTCGTTTTCTGACAGTACCGTAACCCGAATTGTTCTATTAATGGTAGTCAAAATATTTTCCGCAAGACCCAGACCGCCGGTTATCTGTGCGCCTGCCTGATTTACGGTAGCATCCACGTTAACGCTTGTAACATCGTTGGGAATCGTTATCGAATATGCCGTATGCGCCGGATCAAAAGCGGGTGACAGATTATAGGTTGTATTACCGTTTGTCACTTTTAGATCGGATAGTGTTTTGTCTGTCGAGCGTTTGCGGATGACCAGTTCATATACCCGCATAGCGGTCATATCGCCGCCGTTCCAGAACGATTCCGAAAGAACCGTGATCGTGACCGTTGTGTTTTCGCCCATCAGATCAATAAACGCTGTATGTACCGGCTTTGCTTCGGGTACAATTTGTTCGTTTGCGAATCTTACGATCGAATTCGCGTTCACAGCGCTTACTTGAACTCTCGCGATAAAGATATTATTAGGTGCAATTATACTGTATTTTCCGTCAGCACCCCGTTCCGCGGGTACTCCGTTCACCATGATCGGATCGGTAGGAGCAAGGTCTGTGTTTTTAGAGAAGTCTACACCCTGTGTTCCGCGGATAACCGAGAGCAAATAAGTCCGCTGAGAACCGTCCTCCGCCGTTACCGTAACACTGCGCATTACTTCCCCGCCTTGAGCAAGTCCCGTAATATTTCCGCCGTTCACAACCGCGGTCGCTTTGCCGGTATCTCTTACCGTCGCCGTGATGTTGGAAGTCGCATTGTTTACATACACAACATACGCCATCGTGTCCGGATCAAAGGTTTTGCTCCAGGCTGTGCTGTTCGTCAATGTAAGGTTGGACAGTGCGTTATCATTGCTTAATATTTCGAACGAAATATCCATCGTATTCGCCGTTACCGGAGACACCGCTCTTAACACATATTCACCGGTCGGAAGCGTTGTGCTGAGATTAAAATTCGAATCGGTGTTCGTGCCGCCGTTTCTCAGCGTCATTTGTAATTCAACGTCTTCGTTCGAATTAGTTGCCGGCGTTCTGGTCGCTAAGGGTGCCCCGTCCAGATCGTCCGCTTTCAAAATTTGGTAGCTGGAAAAAACGCCAGTGTTAAATACGTTTTTATAATTAAGTATGATATCTTCGCCGACTTTATATTTCTCTTTATCAAACGAAAGTTCGGGAAAATCGCCAAGATAGTGCATCTGTGCCAATCCTGATGTAGCACCAACCGCGCTTCCTAACATGATCCTTGAGTTCCTTATACTTGTGCCGCTGGTAGTCGCGCCCGCTGTATCGTACCCCGCGTATCTCAACGTATCGCCTTTATTAAGAAAAATCGCATTTCCGTTGAATTTTTCGGTGTTCATTCCTGTGCGCGCATTTCCTACCAATGTTTCGGTTCCGGATGAGGGTCTGTTGAGCCTTACTTCGTATACCGGTTCTTCATTCAACAGCACTTTAAAGTCCATAGTATTTCCGGCAGAGCCCGCTCCAAGTCTTACGGCATTGGATGTTATAGCGGGTACCTGATATACGCCGTCTTTTGGTGCTGTGAATACTACCGAAACCGGAGCAGCACTACGAACAGCAAGATGAGGATTGACTTGATCGACTTGAAAAATTCCCGGTCTGTTATCTAAACCATTGGTACCGGAAACCCAAGCTCCCGGATTTTCGTTGGTTACGCTTCGCATAGCACCGCCCGTAACAGTAGTGTTATGATAACCGGCTCGGGTAAACGGAGTCCATGCTCCTTCGCCATCGCTCAATGTTGCATCAAACCACTGCGCATCCCATACAATTTGTCTGTTCCGCGTTTCCGGGGTAGGTAACAAGTTTCTGGTCGTACCGACGGAAGTGGGTGCCACGCTCCGTGCTAAATCACCGTAGGTGTACAGGTTACTTGCTTGCGCACCGAATCTGAGATCTTCTGGGATAGCATTGGACGACAAGCCCGCAGCTCCAAGAGAATTCATACGGATATAGTTGATCTCGATCGGAACCGACGAAACATTGGTGATTTTCACCTGGCTTTCTTTACCCTGTTTCAGGTACACACCGATATGGCTTCCCGTGCCGTTCGCCACGAATGGCGCATTCGGACCCCCGGCAGCCAGATCGGCTGAAGCATTCTGATCTTCGCCGTCTACTTCCAGCTTCAAAAATTCAGTTTGTGCCGTATCTTCCAAGTTGCGCAGGAATAAAACCATATTATACCGCCGCGAAGTATTTGCTCTATTGCGAGTTTTCACGGTATAAGTTGCCGAGCCGCCTGCGTTGATACGCAGCGCATCGCCATTGAATTTTGTTGGCGGATCTACGACATTTTCCGCTTCTGCATACAAATGCGGGCTTATTGACAGTCTGTCAATATCAGCAACTTCATTGCCCCTGTAATAAGTTCCCAATTCCCAGTTGGTGTGATAATCCGTGTCTACCTGGAATCCCCAGAACACTGTTCCGTTACCGCCCGCACCTGAACCTTGTCTTTCTGTTCCGGACCAGTATGAACCGTTACGCATCTGAACAAAAACATAATCACTGCCTGATTTAACGATGTCGGTTATGTCGAAATCTATTACCCTACCATTATCGTTATTAGTCTGCCCTTCCATTAAATGGCTTCTTACATTGCGTTCCGCAGACAGCTGCGGGTTATTCTGCGGACTTGCGCCGTTTGTACCCTCCTGCTGATGCCATCTGTTGTAGAACACGGTGTTGGGTCCCGTCATATCTTTATTGTCCGATATACCTATCTGGGAACGTTCGCCGTAATGCATATTCATTTTAAGAATTTGCATCTTGATGCTTTCCCGGTCTTTAGTGTTCAACGGTATGGGAAATAATATCTCTGCGTTGTCCCCGTCTGTAAACAGGCGCGAGTTTGCATCACCGAATTCAAAGTTGGCATTGTTGTAATCCCAGGTGTACTTGTACAAATCTCTCCTGTTACGATCATTCGCACCACTGCCAATGCTTCGGTTCATTTGGTATCTCACATCAGAATTTCCGGGAAGCCTTTCGTCGTCCGGATCATATGTAACAAATCCACCCCATACAAAACAATGATCGCCAAATCCTACACCCGTTTCAGGTAAATGTGTGACTCTTACAAAAATGTTGCCTTGGTCAATGTAATCGGTAGCATCTATAACGGGTAGTTTCATTCTGCTGTGATAATTTTCCGCAAAAATCCACGGTCCGTTCGGAGATGCGCTATATTCCAGCTTATATCTGAAATCCATTTGCATTTGGACAAAAGCTTTTCCGGATGCCGTATGTGTCAGCGGGAAGTTATAAATCAGCTCGCGGTTATTACCTCCTTCATGCACACAACGTCCGCGCGTACCCCTCAAATCAAAGGTGCAGTTTCCGCCGTCGTGTTTGTATACAAACACACCATCTGTTCCGTCTGCGAAATAAAATTCATAGCCGTCCGGACTGCTGAAATCCGAATTAGCCGCACCGATAACCGCATCGGGTGCGCTGTTTTCTTTGAAATATTCAAACAGCTGCGAAATCTCGGACGAAGTAAGTTCCTTATCATAGATGCGGAATTCGTCCATCTGTCCCGCCATGCTTTCCTCGAGGTTCCACGCGTCGTTCCAAATCCCGTTGCCGCCAACGTTCATCTTGGCAGTTTCCGCAAATCTCGACGGGTTAAAGTCTTCCCAGTCGTCCTGCTGTATTACCATACGGTCGTTCACATACATCTTGACCGTACCGCCCTTTTGGGTAACGGTGAGCAGGTTCCACTCGTTAGTTTTTATCCCGCCGCTTTCTACAGCTTTGGTTACGGTTTCGTTATTATGCTTTTGTTCAAACTTCAGCACATTGTCGGGTGTCACCAGCCAGACAAGGTTATTGCCCTTTTTACCCTGATTTCCGTCTGTTGAATAATCTGCCGCCGTGAAGAAGAACTGCCTTCCGGATTGATCAAACTTAACCCAGGTAGACATGGAATATTCTGATCTGTTCAACGGTTCGGCATTTTCTGTTTGCAGTTGTCTGCGCGGTCTTTTGTGCAGGAAATTCGCCGCACCGTCTGCAAGCGAGCCCGTTCCCTGTACCGGATCCATATTATCTATCGCCGCATCACTGAAGGAGTCGGTAAAGAACAGTCTCGCACCGTTTTCCACGATGTTTTTATGACCTCCGTCCCATTTTGCCGGGTCAAAGTCATAACCCATTACCATGTTCGATTGAGCGGGGAGATCCGCAATTGTTTTTCCGTTCAGCCCCTTGTAAGCGTCCACTGCTTCCGCGACTTGTGACGCGCTGAAATTGGTGTTATAGATACGCATATCATCGAGTGAATATCTCGCAGAGTCATCTATCCAGCCCATGGGGTAAAGACCCAAGCTGAACGGATGAGCGGCGTTACTGGCGCTGTTAAGGTTCGCCAATGTGCCGCCGGTCGGAAATGTTACAGTCGTACCGCTAGTTTCATTGTCTATGTAGAGGGTCGCTTGCCGACCGGAGGTTACGGATAAAGTCACCACTCTGTATTGTCCGGCAAAGTCGCCGCCGAAAAGAGTGTCGACATTCACCGCGCCTACTCTTGTTGAATTCACGGTGGTATTAGCACCTTCCACTCCAGCGTTGCCAAGCTGATTAGCTTGGTATTCATACTGCAATTCGCCGCTGTCTCGTATGCCAAGACGTAGCTTGTTATCTTTACCACGATCTCGATCGGGCGCCTCCGGTCCTATATCCATAATGGGCTGCCATCCGCTATTTGTTGAATCCATACGGATATAATGCTGTATCGTGTACGCCGACAAGTTCGCCAGTGCGGCGGCTGAAGCCTTTTTCCTTTCGGTTCTCTGATTCCCCTGCTGCCAGGCATGACCGTTAGGCGCAGGTATAAAACGGTCTGCGATCCATGTGCCTGCCGGACCATTTTTCACAAAGCCGCCAGTAGTCGCATCGTCCACGATCGCCAGGTTATTCTTTTGTTCTGCCGTACCTGTATCATTCAGCCAGTTCGAGCCGTTCGCAAAAGAATATTTTGTGATCGCACCCGGAACGTCCGGCGCATTCGCCCTTGCCGTAAACGTAAACGACATAGGGATGCTGAGAATGATTCCTGCCACAATAGAAAGTGCAACGAACCAGGATATTGTCCGTTTTGCCCAATGTGCGGAATGTGCTGTTTTTTGCATTTTTATTCCTCCTAAAAATACTTAATAATGAACTTTTCAATAAAAGTCCTTTTGTGAGTGGGCATATTTACCATTTTCATCAAAGTCTCCGGTAGAAATTGAATCGTACATTTTGCCGGAAAATACACCTCTACACACTTTCATATTATATAATATCACAAACATTTTTAAAAATCAACCCCTAATTGCAAAAAGTTCACAAATTTCTCAGGCAATGTATTCCATTTTGAAAAAAGCCCGGTTCTAAGCGGATTTTTCATTGCGGCTGCGACAGCATTTTACAAAAAAACAATTTTTGCGTTAATATTTTATTGATTTTTTATCTATTTTATCTATAGCGATTCCCGATTGAAAACAGCACATATTTTCAACACTAATCCCATTTTAAAAACCGTTGAAAACGAGTGAGTAGTTTTTTAAGAAAAACGAATAACGAACGAAGTTTGAAACGATGATTT